>CAYXVJ010000203.1:0-3653 GCA_964468675.1 uncultured Oscillospiraceae bacterium | reverse complement strand
CCCGTATTGACGCGGCCAGTACTCGTAGTCTATTGCGATTTCTTTTTCACTACGCTCTATAGACTCTTCGAATCGCCTGATCTGGTAATCAATTTCTATCCGGCTCATCTCCGGTGTATAGATTAACGTACCAAAGGCTCTGTCTATGGTTCTTACTCTACCTAGAAGCAGTTTAATAATCGGATCGAAGAAGGATGTTAAGCGTAAAGGCTTATCATGGATGAATGCAATCTTTAAAGCTACCGAACCGGTTCTTGCATACTCATGGTTTTGAGGATGGAAGGTACCAGTCGAGGCGAAGTGAAAGATAAAATCTAAGAACTCACATAAGTTATCAATATGCAGCATACTACGTCTATTCTTATAGTCTGGGAAGATGCGTGCAGTTTGAGCAAACTTAGATAAGCGATGGTAGTTTCCTGTAGAGCCGTATCCATACACCATGGGTGGTCTTACTACGGCTACTTTAAAAGATTCTGTTTCAATGGAGTGTAAATACTCTTCAGACCTTAATTTAGATTTAGCAAATGCAGTCTTAGGATTTGTTGGCGTCTCTAATGTAATGACTCCTAACTCTAAACCAAATACGGCCATGGTGCTTAAGAACACAAAATGCTCAACACCTGATTGCTTGGCATGGTCTGCAATCTTGACTAGAAGTTCATAGCTCTTCTCTGCAAATTTATCTTTATTCTTTCTGGTCTCTACTTCATCTTCTATCTCTGCAACATGAAAGACGGTATCAAACTGTGTGAAATCTATTTCTCTCCACGCGTCATTTAAAACAGAGCAAATGCTCACTTCATATTCACGTGGTCTAATCTTTAGCCACTTCATTACGCTTTGCCCAATGTAACTGTTATCCCCAGTAATTAACACACGCTTCATACAGATCTCACCCAAGTTCTAAATAAATATTTACTTAAACTTAGTGTATCATAGCTTTATCAAGGATTACATAGGATTAGATGCAATCAAGGCAGCATAAATTGTGAACTATGCAGTCATTTGGACGAATAAATTACGAAAGTAAGTTAAATGGATAAACAAGGCATGAAAACATCAGCCCCATACATCGACCACATCACCCTAAGAGGCACTGAAGGCTTAGAACCTTACCTCTTAAATCTAGCTGCCTTAAAGGGCTCATTCATTGAAGATGGCCTCTATCTAGACTCAAACATCAGCTTCTTCATCGGTGAGAACGGCAGCGGCAAATCCACACTAATCGAAGCCATCGCCTTAGCTTCAGGCTTCAACGCTGAAGGTGGCGGCAAGAACTTTAACTTCGCAAGCCGCATGAGCCACTCCAATCTATGGGAATACCTCCGTCTATCAAGAATCAAGCTACCCAAAGATGGCTTCTTCCTCCGAGCAGAAAGCTTTTACAACGTAGCAAGTACCATAGACGATCTAAGCGAATCTGGATTAGGCAGGCCCGTAATCGAGAGCTATGGCGGTGTATCACTGCACCAGCAATCCCATGGCGAGAGCTTCATGTCACTTGTAGAACACCGTTTAAATGGCAATGGCCTCTACATCCTAGATGAGCCAGAAGCGGCTCTATCTCCTGCAAGGCAACTCGAGCTACTGATACACTTCAAACGCCTCTTAGGAGCAAATTCACAGCTCATCGTAGCAACACACTCCCCCATCCTCATGGCTTATCCAGGTGCATCCATATATGAGTTCAGTACACAGGGCATAAAGCGTGTCAAGTACGAAGATACGGAACACTTCCAGCTAACCAAGCTATTCTTAGAAGACCCAGAGCGTATGCTCCACCACTTACTAGGAGAGGAAGACCTTTGAGTAATAAACAGAAGAATCTATTTCGTTCAATCTTATTTACTGGTATCGGCCTACTAGCCGGTTACCTTTACTATGTCTTTATTGGTTGTAACACAAACTGTGCCATAAGCTCCTACCCAATAAGGTCTAGCCTATATGGCGGCTTAACAGGCCTTATTGCGTCTTTAATATTCTGGAGTAGTAATAAAGAGCAAGAAGAGATAGATGCTAAATAGACCTGTCTCATCTTGATAGGTTAACTCTTATCTAGAGGATATTGCTCTCCATGGTAAGGGTAGTACTTAAATAAGCTCCCAGATTCCATATACGCATAGATCGCAAGATTGCGACCATCGTAATAGATTTTAGTCCCTTCAGGTATACGACTCGCTTCTAAGTCTGCAGATGGCCATTTATGATTTGTCTCCTTACATGTCACACCTAAGAACTGAAGCTTATCGAACTTCTCTTTTTGTTCGAATCTCTCCTTCGTAAACTGTGCCATGTGCTTTTCTAGCATATACAACTGACCGTTATAGTAAATGTAGGGTTGTTGTAAGCCTCCATCATCGTAACCTGTCTGATTAGCGTTCTCATATTCATCTTCACTTGGGATATCCAGAGGTACTGAAGGTCTCTTAACATCATCCTCACTTGGATTCGTTGGATTTGTAAGATCTTCATTTAGGGATTCAATTACAGGACCATCGTCTGTCTTATCCATTGACTGTATACCAGACGGACCTAGACATGATGTACTCATCAGTAGAACAAATACAGTTGAAATCAAAACACATACTACTTTTAAGATTTTATTGATTCGTTTCAAGGATCCACCCTCCATATGCACTTAGATCCAATACACTCTACTATCAATACAATGATAGCAATTAGAAGGTTGCAAAATCTTAATACTTTCTTAAATCAACTCGATCCACTTTCAAATATCGGATAGATCTATCTCAGAGAGTCCATGTCAAAACCTCCACCCCTCCAGTAAGCGTAGCAAAAGCACAACGAAACAATTAAATAAAGCACCAGCAATTTCAATACTTCCTTGAAACTGCTGGTGCTATGCTCATGTTGTTTGATATACATAAAGCGCCGACCTAAAGCAAGTAAAGCTGTTGTACTACATAAGCACAGTTGCCTGATCGCTTACATGCAATCCTCAGCTATAAGGCCACTTAGGTCGAATGCCAAAATCTAGCACGACACCCATCACTGCAATACTTCTTCAAAATAACTGTTGTAGCGCTCCTTCAATGCTCTTGCATAACGTGTGAGCTTCACACCATCACGGAACAAAGACTCCAGTTGAAGTGTTAGATGATCTCTCAATGTATTTGACACAGCCATTTGTAAGTGTTCGCTGTCAGGCACAAATGCAACTAAATCTAAAGCAGGGCACAAGATCTCATATCCATCGCTAAGCCTGCTTAAGCTATACAAGATTGCATCCGTCATACTAAAGCGCTTACTACCTGCTTCAAACACCTTAAAATCGTAATATATCCCAAGTGTTGGAATAACAGATCCACCTTGTCTTTGATGCTCCTGCATCGCTATAGCCTTGCCATTGATAGACACGGGAATAAGATAATCCGAGTCCTTGGATTTCATTAAGTTGATACTGTTATACATAGCCACTCTCCCTTCGCTAGAGTATCAATACAGACATTGTACTTGCAGACCGATTCACTGGACGAAGCAAACGATTGAATATGTAATCACTATCTACCCATATGAGCTATAGTCATCGATATCAAAGTTAAACGCACGAACACGCTCATACTCTTCATCTGTGATCTCTAGTATCGTGCCATGCTTGAATCCATATGGGAAGCTAAACGCTTCATCGG
>CAYXVJ010000202.1:3390-3659 GCA_964468675.1 uncultured Oscillospiraceae bacterium | reverse complement strand
GTACTCAATGCACGGTTCTGAGAGGGGCAAGGGGTGAAAGTCCTCTGCTCTACTCACATGGAAGCACCCCCGTTCAATTAATGAACGGGGGTGCTATCCGACTCAATATATCTCTATTGAACATATCATCTAGGTCTAATCGACCTCTAATCAAGTTTTAGCCAACAGGTCAGATGAACCTTCTAAACCGATTATAAGCTGAAGGTTGTAAAGCGTTGTTGTGTTTAGGTTTTCACTAGCTTTGATTGAGGGGTTTCTGCATGTATATG
>CAYXVJ010000202.1:0-3380 GCA_964468675.1 uncultured Oscillospiraceae bacterium | reverse complement strand
AAAATCGTCCTAAGCGATATGAAAGAGAACCGAGTCATCAATTTGTCGATCTTCATCTTTATACTGGCAGCATCTTTATGTTTGTCATTAGCATCTGTCTTAACGATCAATTTATTCTCAGCAGTAGACCATATGCTGCTAAAGGCCAAAGTTCCTCATTTTTTACAGATGCATGCAGGTGTATTGGATAAAGACCGCTTATATCGTTTTGCTAGCACAAATGAGCTGGTTTCGGATATGCAGGTTTTAGAGTTTTTGAATATTGAAGGCCAAGCCATAGAGATGGGCGAGAAGAATATTGAATCAAGCATTCAAGATAACGGTCTATCAACTCAAAGTAAATCGTTTGATTTTCTTTTGGATTTAGATGGACATATCATTCACGTAAATGAAGGGGAGATATACGCTCCACTGATCTACTATAAAGAAGGCCTTGTATCCGTTGGCGATACAATAACGATTTTTGGACATCCATTCGTGATGAAAGGTTTTCTAAGAGATGCTCAGATGAATTCAAGCTTATCTTCATCAAAGCGTTTTCTCGTACACGAAGAAGACTATAGATAGAAAAAGCCCTCCGCTATCTTCAAATCACTTGCAAACAGATCGCAAGTGCTTAATCTACTCACGTTTAATAAATATATATATGTGTCAATTACTTTTGCGTTAGGATCAATCCAGTGTAATCAAGTATTTATAGATAAAAGAAAAACACCTCATCGAAAAGGATCTTTGAGGTGTTTGGCTTATCTTCTATTTTGCTTAGTTTTGTTTAGGCATTTTAAAGCTATCTTTAAGCGAGACCGAGCGATTGAAAACAATATGCTCTGCTGTTGAATCTTTACTGTCAATGGTGAAGTATCCTTGACGCATGAACTGGAAGGATTCACCAACTTTGGCATCTTTGAGTGATGCTTCTAGCTTGGCATTTTCCTTAACGACTAATGATTCATCGTTTATAACATCGATGTAATCTTCTGCAGCATCTGGGTCTTCAACAGTGAAGAGCTTGTCGTATAAACGAAGCTTTGCATCCACAGCTGTCTTCTTATCGACGAACTGGATTGTGCCTCTAATTCTTCTACCATCTGCAGCGTTGCCACCACGACTCTCTGCATCGTATTCGGCAAAGACTTCAACGACTCGTCCATCTTCATCGGTTCTTGCGCCGGTACATTTCACAATGTAAGCATGCTTTAAGCGCACTTCGTTACCTGGGAAGAGCCTATAGTATTTCTTAAATGGTTCTTCCATATAGTCGTCTCTTTCGATCCAAAGATGCTTCGAAAAACTAACTTGGCGTGTGCCGCTAGATGGATCCTCAGGATTGTTATCCGCTGTGAATGTCTCCGTTAAATCGTCTGGGTAGTTTGTAATGGTGAGCAAGATTGGGTCTTGGACAGCCATGCGGCGCTCTGCTTTATAGTTTAGATCCTCACGTAAGCAATGCTCTAAGAAGGCAATGTCGACGACAGACGGCACTTTAGAAACACCCACTTGATCTGTAAAGCTACGGATGGCAGCTGGTGTGTAACCACGTCTGCGTAAACCTGAGATCGTTGGCATACGAGGATCGTCCCAAGAAGAGACCAAGTTGTCTTCTACAAGTCTTCTTAACTTACGTTTGCTCATAATGGTGTAGTTGATATCCAAACGTGAGAACTCTATTTGTCTTGGCTTATCTTCAATCGGGATATTGTTTACAACCCATTCGTATAAGGGTCTATGGTCCTCGAACTCGATGGAGCATAGGGAATGAGTAATGCCCTCGATGGCGTCCTCAATTGGATGTGCCCAGTCGTACATGGGGTAGATACACCATGAGCTACCTGTACGATGGTGTGGTGTATGGGATATACGATAGAGGACAGGGTCACGCATGTTCATGTTGCCTGAACTCATATCAATTTTAGCGCGCAAGACACGGCTACCATCAGGGAACTCACCGTCTTTCATGCGGCTAAATAGATCAAGACTTTCTTCTGTAGGACGCTCACGATACGGGCTGTTGACGCCAGGAGTCGTCAATGTACCACGCATTTCTCTAATTTCTTCAGCAGTAGAATCGTCAACATAGGCAAGGCCTTTTTCGATTAATGAAACAGCATACTCATACATTTGTGGGAAATAATCCGATGCATGGTAGAAACGGTCTTCCCAGTCGTAGCCAAGCCACTTAATGTCTTCTTTAATGGAGCGTACGTATTCTTCATCTTCTTTTTCTGGATTGGTATCGTCCATCCTGAGGTTACATAAGCCATTGTTTAATTCGGCTAAGCCAAAGTCAATTGCAATTGCCTTAGCGTGTCCAATGTGTAAATAACCATTAGGCTCCGGAGGGAAGCGGGTGTGTACAGTCCGTCCGTAATAGCGCCCACCTTCAGCCATATCTTCATTAATGAACTGTTGGATGAAGTGGGTAGGTAAGGTTTTTTCATTATCATCTTCATTGGAGGTGACAGCTTCATCTATCTTCTTTAAATCTTCACTCATATCTTATTCCCATCCCTTCGTGCTTGTTCAATTATACTAGCCTTGCACGTACAATATCAAACACAAGTCTTTATACAATATTACAATGCCTTTTCTAAACGCTCTAGAGATTGCTTGGCCTGTGCTAGAGCTCTATCTTTACCTAAGAGGTATAAGACATCGACTGCTCCACCAGGCGTTACTTGAAGGCCACTTGCTGCAACGCGTATCGGCCACATCACTTGACCGTTTTTGACTTCAAGTCTCTTGGCTTCGCTCAATAAGAATTGATGGATCGCATCTGCAGACCATTCGCTAAGTGCTTCAAGACCTGGTATTAAAGTGTTTAACATCTCTATGGAAGAGGCTTGATCCGTTTTCATCTTTTTGTGCGTGAAGAGGTCTAGATTGTAGTCTTCTGGGAAGGCTCTAAACAATTCTAACTTCTCTTCAATCTCCGTTAAGACTTCAAGGCGTGGCTGCAAGAGTCTAGTCATATGGAGGCGGTCGAAATCTACGCCTTCGGCATAGCGGTCATAGTAAGGATTTAAGAGGGCTAGTAAATCCTCTTCTGCCATCTTTTTAATGTATTCACCGTTAAACCAGCGCAATTTCTTGTAGTCAAAAACAGATGGTGATTTACTAATACCAGTGATATCAAAGTGCTCTTCTAAATCTTTCAAGCTAAAGAGTTCTCTATTGTCTTTAGGTGCCCAGCCAAGCATGGCAATGTAGTTGATGACGGCCTCGGGTAAGTAGCCTTCTTGAACGAGGTCTTTAAAACCTGTTGCACCATGTCGTTTTGATAGCTTTTGTCCGTCTTCACCAAGAATTAGTGGGAGGTGGACATAGGTAGGTAAGTCGTAGCCTAATGCTTCATACAAAAGATTGTACTTTGGCGTTGAGGA
>CAYXVJ010000201.1:0-3686 GCA_964468675.1 uncultured Oscillospiraceae bacterium | reverse complement strand
TCTCGTATCTTCGCATTCACATCAGCCAGATCCCGTTCAAATGCGGTGCGATTTAAAAGCCCGGTCATGGCATCTTCGTACGCTAACTTCTCTAAGCCACGCGCTTCAGCTGCGGTTACAAATGCTGTTATGGTTCTCTTAATAAAGTCATAGGCCAATATCGAAATGAAAATCAAACTAAAACATAAAACTAATGCCTGTACATTCATTTTACGGTAACCTAAGCTATACACCGCCGTGATTAACATCGTAGACAAGGACACAAAAAGGACCGAATAGAGTGGTACCTTATTCTCATCAGTTCCTTTTAGCGTCCATAGGGACGAAATGGTGATCAAGCTACAGATCAAGAGATAGACAAGTAAGAGAATACGAATGAACGCTTGGAATTCAACGATGTAGTGATAGCCCTTGTAATGAGCGATTAAAACGACTGCTAAGAAGAGTAATTGCAAGACACTAAGCAAATCCAGTACCAGTTTAAAGCGATATACATGTGTTCTTAAATACTGCATGAACAAGACAGGCAAAACGAGGTAGAACACTTGAGCAATGATATATGCAAAGGCTAGGTTGATCTGCAAGAACGCTGCCATGTACGAATCCATTAAGGTTTGTAAACTTAAGAAGATTAAGGCTGCTCCTAAATAGGCAATACCACCTGATGTTCGCTTCATCCCCCGCTTCACAAAACCATTGGCTAAAAAGAGCATGGCTACGCCCATAACGAAGATGAAGGTGACAAAAATAGTTAAAGGTAATACGGAGACAAAAAGAAGCCTTGTTATCTGATTGGCGTTGCCAAGCATAGTACCTTCAGTTCGAACAAGCATGCCCGCATAATTTTCTATTTCTATATGTATTTTTGCTCCAGCAGCTGTTACTGGTAAGCGCACTAGGTTCCATATACGGCCAATCTCATGACCCAGATACCACGGATTATCAGGTCGTCTTTCGTATAACAACTCACCATCTATAAATAAGGCAATGGTCTGATGGTCCGTTTCAATGGCTAGCGTCGGTTCATGTGGCAATTCTTCAGGCAGTGTCATACTCAATGTGACAATACCGTCCACCTCTTCTTTTTGCCAATATTGATCGAGATAGCGTATGGGGGCATCTTGAGATTTATACGAGAAACCCGTTTCAAAATCTTCGATATTAATCACCAATATGATTAATATCAGGAGTAAAAGGACAAGGAGAAACAGCCGCAATGCTTTTTGATAGACCTGCGATTCCGCTTGTTTTAACAGCTTGTCATACCATTGTTGTCTCAAACACCCTACCCCTAGGTTATATTAGGACATATTCTAGCACAAGTAGACGTAAATGAATAAGCTTCGTCTCTTTTGTCTAAATGATACTTAATCTACAAACTATCTCCGAAACCGTGTTTACATGCTGTTTCTTTGTCCTTAGCAAGTAGACACCCAGCCTTTGCGTGCAAAGAATAAACTGAGCCGCTTTAATTGCCTAAGAAAGCTAATCCATCAATACTGAATCAAGTAAAGCACTAAAATACAATCGGCTCTAGCAAGATCACAAAATAAACCCCTCTAATATCCATATCACTATCGCAGGAAATTAGAGGGGTTTTATATTCTTTTATCTACCGCTTAAACTTGTTGGACAGTAGTAAGATCGTGTCTTAGCAATCCATTAAGAATGAATCTATAAACTGTCTCCAAAGTCTCGTCTAAATGTTGCTTCTAGTTTTTCTGGCCAATCAGAAAGTGGCTCTAGGCGACCAAAGAAGAAACGAAGCACTTTAGGTTCTTCAACGAACTTTAAGCCACCAATAAGTTCTCTATTCTCGAACAACCAAGCAATACGATCAGCGACATACTTGATCTGAGACAGAGTAAAGACGCGCTTAGGCACTGCAAGCCTAACGAGCTCCATATTGGAGAGTTCTTCTGTACCATCTTCTTTACGCTGTTCAGACATGGTACCTCGTTCCATACCACGAATACCTCCAGCTAAGAATATAGCTGCTGCTAAAGCACCTGCTGGATATTCCTCTTGAGGTATATGAGATAAGAAGCTTTTGGCATCAATATGACAACCTAAACCACCTGCTGGTGTAATGACGGGGATACCCCTTGCTTCTAAATCGTCACATAAGGCTTTAACGAATATCGGTGTCTGCTCAATGACATGGATATCTAATGTTTCATAGAGACCTACTGTGAGCATTTCCATTTCACGAACGGACATACCACCGTAGGTTAAGAAACCTTCAAATAGAGGTATGAGGGCACGCATCGTTTCAAAATGCTCTTTATTGTTCGTGATGATGCCGCCACCTCTTGCACAACCGAGTTTACGAGCAGAGAAATAACTTACATCAAACAAGCTTGCCATCTCTCTTGTAATGTCAATTAATGGTACGTCTTTAAATTCAGCTTCCCTTGTTTTAATGAAGTAGAGGTTATCAGCAAGTAAGCTTGCATCAAATACAGTCATGATGCCACGTTCTTTACAAAACTTGCTGACTTCACGCATATTCTTCATAGAGACAGGTTGTCCACCTACAAGATTAGTACCTGCTTCTACACGAACAAAGGAGATATTCTCGGCTCCATTACGATCCACAGACTCACGTAATTTATCCATATCGATATCGCCTTTAAACAAGTTATCGCTTTGAACCACTAAGCCTGCATCAGAAATGACTTCTTCAACCTTACCGCCCATTTCTGTAATATGTGCTTTGGTTGTTGTGAAGTGAAAGTTCATGATGGCTGTTGTGTTCGGCTTTACAAAACATCTTGCAATGATATTCTCACAAGCTCTACCTTGGTGAGCAGGCAAAAAGAACTCAGTATGGAAAATATCTTTTAAGGCTGCCTCTAATCTAAAGAAAGTTTCAGATCCTGCATAGCTGTCATCTGCTCTGAACATGGCAGCATACTGCTCATCGCTCATTGCATTCACACCACTATCTGTTAGCATATCTAAAAACACATCACGATTCTTGAGTAAGAAGGTGTTAAAACCTGCTTCTTCCATAGCAGTTCTTCTCTCCTCGACAGGTTTCAAGTGCAATTTTTGCACCATACGCACCTTATGCATCTCTAGAGGTACCGCGTCTCCATTAAAAAACTTTACTGTTGCCATCTTTCTTCTTCCTTTCCTTGGCCCAATGCCTGTCCTGGAAAAAGGGTATAAAAATAGCTCCCATCCTCCAGGCATCTACTACTGCCTAGGGACGAAAGCATCACTTCCGCGGTACCACCCTAATTGCGTTATTTAACTAACGCCACTCTTCGGATCTATCAATCCTGTACCCTATGACGGGGGCAGCCGTACTTCCCTACTTATGTTTCAAGAAATCCGCTCCGGAGTGTATATGCACTATTACTCTTGGTATTCGCTCACACCAGCCGCGAATTCTCTGCAGGTCCATTTGTAATGATGTTTCTCTCCATCATTGCGTTTCCAATACCATACACTAAGCCATTTAAGCTTGTCAATAGGTATTTTTGATCCGTTTTCTAGCCTGGAGTTTCCAAAAAACTTAAAATGAGCAGCGATGCATGTATATGCTTGAAAATCAGTCCACGAAAGTATCTATTCGTTTTCACATCTGCGTTGGACATATAAAATTGCATAGCAATAATACCCTAGCTGGGTGTATGTACGTAAGATTTAGCTGTCAAAGTGCAGTTGCTCCTTTACCA
>CAYXVJ010000200.1:0-3729 GCA_964468675.1 uncultured Oscillospiraceae bacterium | reverse complement strand
TTACTTATCTACCCTTGACATCAATACTACCGTCTCAACGTGTGTCGTCCATGGGAACATATCGACTGGTTGTACTGATACGATCTTGTATGGGCCTTGTAGCAGATGCTTTAGGTCACGAGCCAGTGTTGCGGGGTTACAAGAGACATAAGCAATCTTTTCTGGTTGCATGGCAAGCATGGTATCTAGTAGTTTCTTGTCACAGCCTTTTCTAGGTGGGTCTACCACTATGGTGTCTGCAGTATGACCTTCTTGATAGAGCTTTGGTACTACAGATTCTGCTGCACCAACATAGAACTGAACATTGTCTATATTGTTCATGCGAGCATTTTCATTAGCGTCATCGATTGCTGCAGGGAAGAGCTCAATACCTATGCTTTGCTTGGATTTTCTTGCAAGTTGTAAGCTTATACTGCCAGTGCCGCAATATAGATCGTAGACTGTCTCATGTCCTTTAAGATCCAATACGCGGAGGACTTCGCTATATAGGTGCTTTGTTTGCTCAGTATTAATCTGGAAGAATGCTCCAGGCGAAATACGGTAGCGTATATCGAGTAATTCTTCGTAGATGAAAGCTTCACCCCAAAGGAGATGGAAATTACGTCCTAAAATTAAATTTGTAGCTTTTGGCTGTAAATTCAAGTAGAAGCTAGCGAGTGTGAAACCGTGCTCCTCACAAGCAAGACGTACAGCTGATACTAGCTCTTCTTGGTATGGCAAGCTATCAGGTGCTTGTTCTCGGTTCAATACCAGTACTAGCATCAATTCATTTGTAGAGGCTGCAACACGCACCATAATGTGGCGAAGTAAACCTGAGTGACTACTCTCGTTATACGGCAAGATGCCATATGTCTTGATCCAATCTCTTACTACTTTTCGAATGGCATTGCTAACTGGGTGCTGTACAGGGCAGACATCGCCATCAACAATATTGTGACTGCGAGGTTCGTAAAAACCGATTTCAGGATTCTTTATTGTGCCTGACACAGGGAAGGAGACTTTGTTTCTGTAAGACCAAGTATCGGGACTTGGCAAGGTAGCCTTAGTTAAGGCTGTTGCTTCAGCCTCATCTAATCCTGTAATTCTCGTTAACTGATCAATAACTGTTTGTTGTTTCCATAGTAAAGATGCGTTGTAATCGAGGTGTTGAATCTGACAGCCACCGCATTTGTCGGCAAGCGGACAATGTGGAGTGATTCGATCGGATGAGCTTTTTAAAACTTCAACGATTGAAGCAGTTTGATATTGACGCTTTTGTTCTTCAATTTGGATTTTAACAAAGTCACCTGGTAGTGCCTTATCGACAAATGTGACTAAGCCATCAATGTGGCAGATGCCTTGACCGCTGTGGTTTAGAGCTGTTATATGAGCCTCGACTATTTGGGGCATATATCTTTATTTCCTTCGTATGTTTAATACGACTATCATAACACGGCGGGAATCACATGGAGTGCAATGACGATTAAGAGAATAACAGTAACAGTACGATGAACGGTAAGCCATGGTCCTCGTTTCTTCTTCTTATGCCACTGACCAAAGCTACCAATGCCAATCTGGATAAGCATCAAACCACCTGCCAAGAAGCCACTAAACCAAAACCCGTAGAAACGAAATTGAATGAGCATGTGAATAATAACCGCGAAGAAGGCTAGATAGCCGAATACTGGATGTGCCTTGATGATAAACTGTAAAACTTTTAGGTAACGCTTACGGAAGACGGATTCTCTAGGCAGCTTGGCTACCCATTTGCGGTTAGCATACTTCATGACAAAGTTCATACTTGCGAGTAGATAGAAGGCCAAAATGACCCAGCCCATGATGCGACCAAGAGTAAAGAGCATATGTTTCTCCTTTAGATAAAAAACCGCAGAGTCGGGCTTTATTTAGAAGTCCGGCCCTGCGGTAGGCCATTAGTAGTATCTATAATTACGGTTCGACGAGTTTGCCGACAACCGGTGCTCTGGACAGTACATCCCTTCCATGAGGTGAATCGTTATCGATTTCATCCGTAAGGTCATGACCTGCAGTGAACTGATTGGCATGTTCTCCGTCAGCCCAACGTGGTAACTCTGTGAAGTCATATATAATGCCGTCTACTGCGACGTAGGCTTTGCGCCCATCTTTACCATCGAATTCTAAGAGTTCGTCCAAAGTAAGCTCTAGTTCATCAGATGTTTCACTCTCATCGGTCATATCTGTAGCATCTGTATCTACAGCTGCATCTGTCTCACTTGTGCTGATGTTTGTTTCAGGGTCTGGGTTTGGAGTCGTGTTTGTGCTTGGTTCTTGTAGGACTGTACAGCTCGAAAGCCCAAAACTAATAAACAATATAAATGCAAGTAGAGATTTGCGTATTGTTAATCTAAATAGTCGTTTCATGTCTCTTTACCTCCTTCTGTATAACAGATGGCGTGGTTATAAGAATTCTGCGAAACAATGATGCACGTGGCCTAAGGCACATCAATGGATCATAACTGTACTTTACAAGAATCCCTAAGATAGACTAGAAACCATCGTTACAGCTAGCTAAAAGTAAAATGCTTGCTATTCTGTATCTAAAGTAAGGATATTCTTATTTAAACTTGGCATAATAAATGAATAGATACGATTATTTATTGTTTGACCACGAGGAGGTACTTAGTATGAGAAATAATAAACGTTTGACATCAATTGCATGGATACTTGCTATTAATCTCTTCTTAGGAGCTTGTGGCCTTTTTAACTCGCCATCTGAAACAACAGATATAGAAGATTCTAATACGACAGAAAATAGTCAAAGTATAGAAGAATCTACTACTGAAGATATAACTAGTAGTATGGAGCCTAGCTCAACGAATGAATCTACGGATACCAGTAGTTCCTCTGAAACTGACGAATCTACAGATACAGAGGAACCCAGTACGACTGATGGCAGTACATCAACAGATGCGCCCAGCACTACAGATGAGACAACAGAAAGCTCAGTATCCAGAGATGATTTATTTTATGTAAGAACCTCTTTTGAAGATAGCAGTTCCCAAACAGGTGCTTTTGCAAGCTATGAGAATGCAGTGAAGCAAGCAGATAGCACGGGTCAAGCAGTGTTTAACGCAAAAGGTGAGCTCTTGTATCAAGCAACGGTGTCACCAACACCAACAACACCAGATGCTAGTCCTACATCTACGCCTACATCCATAGGTGATTACAGTTCAATTAGTAATGCAAGTGAAGGCTGGTACTATACAGCTGGCACTCCAGCTGCTTCAGATAGTCCTGCAACTATTGATAGTAGGCGCCAAAACCTCCTTAATAAATACGGTGCTCTTTGGGACCTAAAGAGTGATCGCAAAGTTGTATACATTACAATGGACGAAGGTTATGAGTATGAGAATAACACAAGCCGTATTCTAGATATCGCTAAAGCCAAGAAGGCCAAGATTAGCTTCTTTGTAACAGGACACTTTATTACAAGTCAACCTGATTTAGTGCGTCGTATGCTTGATGAAGGCCATCAGGTAGCGAATCATACGGATAAACATTTGGTCCAGCCTGATGCACTGGATGTGTCTACAGATACACTGGTACAAGACATTAAAAAAGTGAACGATCAGTTTAGAGCATTAACAGGTCAAAACTTAGCTCCATACATGAGACCACCTACAGGCGCTTGGAGTGAACGATCCTTAGCCGTATCTAAAGACTTAGGTTACACACCTGTATTTTGGAGTTTTGCCTATAGAGATTGGGAAG
>CAYXVJ010000199.1:0-3750 GCA_964468675.1 uncultured Oscillospiraceae bacterium | reverse complement strand
GAATTCCGGTTCAGTATTCAAAGCGTGTAGTAGGTCGTAAGATGTACGGTGGACAGTCCACTTACCTACCTATAAAGGTAAACCAAAGTGGTGTCTTGCCAGTCATCTTTGCTACTAGCATTTTGCAATTGCCGAATCTTTTGGTTACCTTCTTCTTTGCTAACAGTACAAGTCCAATTGCTGTTTGGTTTAGAGATATGGGAACCAGCCCGTTCTATTATTTGATTATGTTTGTGCTCATCGTGGCATTTACATTCTTCTATTCGATGATTCAGTTCAATCCGATCGAGATCTCGAACAATATGCAGAAGAATGGTGGTTTCATACCTGGTATTCGTCCAGGCAGACCCACTTCTGATTTCATTGCTCGTACCTCGCAGCGTTTGTGCTGGTTCGATGGTCTATTCTTAGCCACCGTTACCTTAGCACCTATGCTAATCGGTACACTTACTGGCACAGCTAACACCGGTATTTGGTTCGGTGGTACAGCCATCATCATTATCGTTGGTGTCTGTCTTGAGCTCGTCAATCAACTGGAATCACAGATGACTATGCGTCACTACAAGGGTTTCCTTGATTAGGAATTCCTTGGAGGTGACTTCCGACCAGATAAATGTTTTTGTAAATTTTGATGGTCGGAAGTCAGGCCCTCTGTTCGTTCGGAGGGCTTATTGCATGGATAAATGAAGGAGCATTTGAAGTAGATGAAACTTGTATTATTAGGACCACCTGGTGCTGGAAAAGGCACTCTGGCTCCGACGATTTCAAGATTAACCGGTTGTGCACACATTTCTACAGGAGACATGTTCAGACGCAATATCAAGAATCAAACAGAACTTGGTAAACGTGCAGCTGATTTCATGAATGAAGGTAGATTGGTACCAGATTCATTAACGATTGACATGGTGAGGGAGACAATCGTGAATGAACATGGAAGTGAAAATTTTATCCTTGATGGATTCCCTCGTACCGTTGAACAAGCAGAGTCACTTGATGCAATGCTTGCCGGTAGTGGCAAAGAGTTGGATGCTGTAATTTGCCTTGATGTTGATGAAGACGTCATCATTAAGCGCTTAAGCGGCAGACTGGTATGTGAGCACTGCGGTGCAAACTACAACTCAAATAGCCTTCCACCAAAAGTTGAAGGCATCTGTGATGAGTGTGGTAACAAGTTGATTGTTCGCGAAGATGATCAACCTGAGACGGTTTGAAGACGTACCGCAATCAAACAGAACCACTACTTGGTTATTACAAGAGACAAAATAAGATTTTAGTCATTGATGCATCAGGTACAGTTGAAGAAACAAACGAAGCTGCTAGAACATTGATTGAAGAGATGATCAAGAATCAAGGGATTTAAAAAAGGTAGGTTACATGATACACATTAGAACAGCAGCTGAAATGGCTGAGATCGCCAAAGCAGGACGTATAGTAGCGCTTGTATTTGAAGATCTAAATTCATTTATCAAACCAGGCATCAGTACGCTTGCGATTGATGAACGGGTTGAAGCAATTATCAGAGGTGAAGGGGCGATTCCATCGTTCCTAAACTATGGTAACCCACCATTTCCTGCTTCTAGCTGTGTTTCTGTCAACGAGGAAGTCGTACATGGTATCCCTTTAGCATCGCGTATCTTAGAGGAAGGCGATATAGTTTCTGTTGATGTAGGTGCTTACTTAAATGGCTGGCATGCTGATTCAGCACGGACTTATCCTGTTGGAGAAGTATCAAGCGAAGCCAAGGCACTTATAGAACATACAGAAGCTAGCTTCTGGAAAGCTTTCGAAGAAGCCCGCATAGGTAATCGTATCGGTGATATTTCGCATGCTGTTGAAGCGTACGCTAAGCAATTTAACTATGGTGTTGTAAGAGAGCTAACAGGACACGGTGTAGGTCAAGATTTACACGAAGATCCACAAATACCAAACTATGGACCTAAAGGTTATGGCCCACGTTTGCAGGCAGGGATGATACTTGCTGTTGAGCCCATGCTCAACCTAGGGACTGCTCGAATTGATATACTAGATGATGAGTGGACCATTGTGACAAAAGACGGCAAGTACAGTGCACACTATGAGCACACGATTGGTATAACGGAAGATGGTCCTGTAATCCTTACGAAATTGTAGGTGGATTGATATGGAAAAACTAGACCAAGGTCATGTTGTCTATTCAATAGCCGGCAGAGATAAAGGTCTTGTCTATCTGGTTTGGGCGACTGATGCGGATTTTGTCTACTTGGTAGATGGCCGCAAAAGAAAACCTGAGTCACCGAAACGAAAACGCATGAAGCATGTCAAAAGCTTAGGTGTGCTAGAGATAAAAGATTTAGAACACATCTTAGCTGGCAGACAAGATGGAAGTGCCGCTAGCAGAATTCGTAGGAAGTTAATCGCTTTTAGAATGCTGCAAAGTCAAGAGTATGAAGAGCTTTAAGGGAAGGAGGGTATAGTATGGCTAAAGAAGATGTAATTGAAGTAGAAGGCGTCGTTTTTGATGCATTGCCAAATGCAATGTTTAAAGTTCGTCTAGAGAATGGACATGAGATCCTAGCACATATTTCAGGTAAATTGCGCCAGCACTACATCAAGATTCTACCTGGTGATAAAGTGACGGTTGAGCTCACACCGTATGATCTCAGCAGAGGTCGCATCACCTGGCGTGGTAAAGCACCGCAGAGATAAGTCAGTTTGTGAATTAACTCTGTGTAAATAAACAACAAATAACTGCTTTAGGAAGCAAAATTCTACATCCGTCCTACGAGAATTTTCGGGTTTATCTTGAAATGTCTGAAAATTCTGGTATAATATTACAGCATGTGCCCATTTCAGGGCCTATGATTGTCAGGAGGTGCCGACAATGAAAGTAAGACCATCTGTTAAGCCTATGTGCGAGAAATGTAAAGTTATTAAGCGCAAGGGTAAGGTCATGGTGATCTGTTCAGATCCCAAGCATAAACAAAGACAAGGGTGATCAGGTTCTTCGCCTGATCTATTCTTTCGTAAATGACACAAGTGGGGCGCGGCTGGTCAAGCAATGCTTTGACGATGCCCTTCGTGTTTGAAGATAAATTGATTTTGATCCGCCGTAAGGCAGATGAAACTGAAAATTAGACACTTTGGAGGTGTACATATAATGGCACGTATTTCGGGAGTTGATCTGCCCAATGACAAGCGCGTCGAGATCGCTTTGACTTATATTTATGGCATTGGCAGAACATTGTCAAATGAGATTTTAACTAAATGTGAGATTGATCCTAACACCCGTATGAAGGATTTATCCGATGACGAGATCGCAAAGATCAGAGACGTCTTGGAAAATGAATATACGGTTGAAGGTGATCTTCGTCGTGACACAGCATTGAACATCAAGCGCTTGCAAGAGATTGGCAGCTACCGCGGTAGAAGACACCGTACAGGTTTACCTGTCCGTGGTCAACGCACAAAGACCAATGCAAGAACCCGTAAGGGTCCTCGTCGCACGATGGCAAACAAGAAGAAATAAGAGATAAATATAAGGAGGCTTGGTCATGGCGAAAGCTCAGGGCAAGAGACAAGTTACCAGAACACGCAGAAGAGACCGTAAGAACATTGACAAAGGTCATGCTCACATTCACTCTTCATTCAACAATACAATCGTAACCATTACAGATCCTAGTGGAAATGCAGTTTCCTGGTCCAGTTCCGGTGGAATGGGCATGAGAGGTTGACGTAAGGGCACACCATTTGCAGCACAACTAGCTGCAGAGA
>CAYXVJ010000198.1:0-3758 GCA_964468675.1 uncultured Oscillospiraceae bacterium | reverse complement strand
TAGAAGCGCTTCGTGAATTGACAAGACCTTGCCATGTGAAATTACATAGCGACAGTGCTTATGTAATCAATGCCTTCAATAACAAGTGGCTCGATAACTGGCAAAAGAACGGTTGGAAGAATGCGGCGGGCAGTCCCGTGAGCAACAAAGAAATTTGGCAAGAGCTCTTAACCTTGGCAAGCAAACATGACATTGAATGGATCAAGGTCAAAGGACATGCAGATAACGAATACAACAATCGCTGTGATGAGTTAGCTGTCTTGGCGATTCAAGATTATAAGCTTAGGAGTAGCTAAAATATGTTTAGTGAAAAATCGATTGAAGAAACGATACTGTACGACGGTCCCATCTTTAGAGTTGAGCACCATCGCGTTGAATTAGAGGACAAGAGTCGATCTTTTCGAGATATCGTAAGACACTCAGGTGGTGTCTGTGTAGCAGCGATTGATGGTGATACAGTGTACTTGGTTGAACAGTATCGCATTGCAGTCGAGCGTATGACCTTGGAATTGCCTGCAGGTAAACTTGAGCGAGAGGATTCACCTTTAAGTGGTGCCATACGTGAATTAAAAGAAGAGACTGGTTTTGAAGCTAGAGAGATTATCAGCTTGGGCACTTGCTTACCATCTCCTGGCTATACGTCTGAAGTCTTGCACATGTATTTAGCACTAGATTTAATTCCTGGTGAGCAGGCGCTGGATCCTGGTGAGTTCTTAAACTTGAAGAAAATGAAGCTTGAAGATGTCATGGGCCAGATTATGAGCGGACAGATACAAGATGCTAAGACAATGATTTGCTTATTTAAGGCAAGAGACTATCTAGAACAAAGAAGAAAGTAGTAGGAGCAAATATGAATGAAGCGAGATTTTCAAAAGGCAGAGAGGTTAGCGGCATAGTATTACTGGCCATGGCTCTGTTTTTCGGTATCGCGTATTATGTGCCTTCGGCTTCTACCGGCATTATCGGTGAAATATTCCTAGGCTTTGGCAGGGGCATGCTCGGTGTCACGGCTTTTGTGTTGCCGGCTTTATTTTTGTATACAGCACTAGAATATTTGATCTCTAGAGAAGCTCGTATTTCAAAGAGCCGCGTCAGCCACGTCTTTATTTTAATCGTTATTATCGCCTGCTTGATGCATGCATTTACCATTCCATCAGATGAATTCAAACGAGTCCTCTTGGACGTAGAAAGCAATACAGCAACCGGTGCCATCTCCTTACTGTGGACTAGCGGTAGAAACCTCTTACCTGAGACGATTACAGAAGGTGGTTTATCAGGTGGTGTATTACCAGGTCTCTTGACGATAGGTCTGCAGGCAATAGCTGGTGATACAGGCGCCTTGGTTCTTTTAATTATGGCCTTCGCACTAGAAATGGTCCTCTTATTTAATGTGTCCTTCTCTAAAGTCTTAGGTAAGACAGGCAACGTTGTTAAAGACGCTGGACAAAAGGTTGGTACGGCTCTAAGTCAAACCGTTCACTATGCGACAAAGAAGCGACAAACAGATAAGAGTTTTGATATACCACTAGAAGAAGATGCGTGGCAAGAGGATCAGTCGTATAATGCCAAACCGTTAGATGATTTTGTTGAAACAAAGAAAAAGACAAATAAAAAAGATGATGTAAAAGAAAAAGCTCCTATTGAGCCTGTTTATACAGAGCCTATAGAGACGAATGAGCCTTATACACTAGATATCTCAACCTATAAGCCTAAAGCAAGAGAGACAGTAGAAGTGCCAGAAGAAGCCAGTGATGCTGGATTCTTCCAAGTAGGTGGCATGGATCCTCACGGCAAGGCTTATCTAAGTACAGATGAAAAAAAGAAGTACCAAGAAAAGGATGCAAGTACCGATACTGGGCTTGATGAAAAAGAAGCAAAGAACAATTATTTTGATGATATACCGATTGTATCTTATGACCCTGAACCAGAAATAAAGCCACTTGTAATTGGCTCTGAAAGTAAGGATGAAGAAGAGGATCCCTTTGCTGTTCCTGACTTCTTAAAAGATGTGCAATACGATAGAAGGAAAGTGGATACCAACACAGGCGAAATTTTAGATGAGTTCCTAGATGAAGAAGAGGATAAACCATCCATTCGTCCAAGTCACATCGCGCCAAAAGAAGTCGCAGAAGAAGCTGGTGTTAAAAATCGTTATGGCGCGGACATTAAAACCGGCCCTGTAAAAGCAGTCACTGCCGAAGATGCAATAGCGATGCAACACGAGGAAGTCGAAGAGAAAGAATACCTCTTGCCGTCGACAACGCTTTTAAACCTCGAAGATCGAGCGAATGTAAAGCAAAACCAAGATCAGATCCAAGGTTTAGGGCGTAAGCTTGAAGAAACACTAAAGAGTTTTGGTGTGGACGCCAGGGTGGTGAACATTACAACTGGACCATCGATCACCAGATTTGAGTTAACACCTGGTATTGGCGTTAAAGTCAGTAAAATCACCAACTTAGCCGATGACATCGCCTTAAACTTGGCTGCCGTGGGTGTGCGTATTGAAGCGCCAATTCCCGGTAAGTCAGCCATTGGCATTGAGATTCCGAATAAAGAGACGAGTGTCGTAAGCCTTCGTAGTTTGATTGAGTCAAGAGACTTTAGAGAAGCAAAATCAAAACTTGCTGTCGCCATAGGACGAGATATCCCAGGTGCACCGATGCTCTCAGATCTAGCTAGAATGCCTCACCTCTTAATTGCTGGTGCAACAGGGTCAGGTAAGTCTGTTTGCATCAACTCGATCTTGGTATCTTTATTGTATAGAGCCAAACCAGATGAGATTAAGATGCTCATGATTGACCCTAAAGTCGTTGAATTAAGCGTCTATAACGGTATACCTCATCTCTTAGCACCTGTTGTTACAGACCCTAAGAAGGCTGCTAACACCCTCAATTGGGCTGTCGTGGAGATGAATCGCCGTTACTCGCTCTTTGCTAAGAAAAACGTGCGTGACTTATTGGCATACAATAAGCTTGCAGAACGTGAAGCTTTCGAAAAGGTACCTCAGATGGTCATCGTTATTGATGAGTTAGCTGACTTGATGATGGTTGCGCCAAACGAGGTGGAAGATTCGATCGCAAGGCTGACGGCCATGGCAAGGGCTGCAGGCATGCACCTCATTATCGCAACACAAAGACCGTCCGTTGACGTCATTACCGGTGTCATTAAAGCGAATATCCCATCTCGTATAGCTTTCATGGTCTCCAGTCAAGTCGACGCCAGGACCATCCTTGATACCAGTGGTGCTGAAAAGCTGCTTGGTAAAGGTGACATGCTCTATGCACCACAAAGCTCGCCCAAGCCGATTCGTGGTCAAGGTGCCTTTATCACTGAAGAGGAAGTGGAACGTGTAGTAAACTTCTGGAAGGCGCAACACGATAATCAGTACGATACGAAATTACAAGAAGAGATTGTCAGTGCAAAGCCCGTTGGGCAAAGCCAAGAGAACAGTGATGTACAAGATCAAGATGAACTCTTTCCAGATGCCGTTGACATCATTGTTGACGCAGGTTATGCATCCGTGTCGATCTTACAGAGGCGTTTAAACGTGGGTTACCCCCGTGCCGGTAAGTTGATTGACTCCATGGAAGCTGCAGGTTACATCGGTCCTTTTGAAGGCAGTAAGCCGCGTAAACTGATCTTGACAAGACCCCAATGGGAGCAGATCAAGATGGGTAGCGATAGTACAGGCGAAGATGAAGATGAAGTTGAGGATTAAAGATGAACGTAGATACTGGAGAATTGAGATTTTTAGCAGA
>CAYXVJ010000197.1:0-3799 GCA_964468675.1 uncultured Oscillospiraceae bacterium | reverse complement strand
CTTCATGGTGCACATGGTTACTTGATTGATGGATTTTTAAATGCATACTCCAATACAAGAACAGATGAGTATGGTGGAAATATCGAAAACCGTATGCGTTTTGCTTTAGAAATCATTGCAGACATTAAAAAGAAATGTGGCGAAGACTATCCTTTACTCTTTAGAATGGTTGCGAAAGAAAACGTCGACAATGGCGTAACAATTGAAGATGCAATCGTACATGCAAAGCGTTTTGAAGAAGCTGGTGTACATGCTTTAGATATCTCTCAAGGTTGTTACACCGTGATGAACTGGACCGTACCGCCATATTTTTATGACTATAAAACCAATGCCAAAAATGCAGCTACCATTAAAGAGCATGTAAACATTCCAGTTATTGTTGCTGGCCGCATCACTACACCAGAAATGGCAGAGGAAGTGTTAAGGGACGGTCAAGCTGATTTTATCTCTCTTGGTCGTATTCAAATTGCAGACCCTGACTTTGTTAAGAAAGCAATAGAAAACCGTAGCGATGAAATCGTACATTGTATTTCCTGTAACAGTGGTTGTGTTGAGCATATGTTTGCAGGTGGTGGTGCTTCTTGTATCTTTAACCCACAAGCAGGCAAAGAAGAAGAGTACAAAATCGTAGATACAGATGAACCAAAGAAGATACTCGTTATCGGTGGCGGTTTAGCCGGTTTAGAGGCTGCTAGGGTCGCTGCATCAAGAGGACATGAAGTTGTCTTGTTTGAAGGTTCCAGTCGCTTAGGCGGTCAATTCTTAATTGCAGGCAAGGCACCACATAAAGACGTATTTAGTAATGCAGCTGTTGAACTTAGCGTACGTGCAATGAAGGCAGGTGTTGATATTAGGCTTCACACAAAGGCAACAATCGAGCGAATCAAAGACTTGAATCCTGATCACATCGTTGTGGCTACAGGATCCAATGCGTTCATTCCAAGCCTGCCGACAAGCCCTGAAATGGATGTCCATGAAGCAAGAGAAGTTTTAGATGGAAAAGACTTCGTTAAGGGTGAAAAGGTACTCGTTATCGGCGGTGGTCTAACCGGCTTAGAAGTGGCTGAAGTCTTAACTGAGCAAGGTAAAGAAGTCACTGTGATTGATATGTTAGATGAGATTGGTAAAGACCTCGAGATGTACATCAGGCCTTACATGATGAACTACTTAGAGGTAAATAAAATTCCAACCCATCCAAATACGAAAGCAGTAAAGATTGCTGCAAACCGTGTTTTAGCCGAGCAAAATGGAGTTAAGGTAGAATTTAACTGTGATGCAGTCGTATGGGCAGCAGGCAGCAAGGCAGATCTTAGTGTTCAAACCATGCTGGATGAAGCAGAGCTAAGCTATACCGTCATTGGTGATGCTAAAAAGCCTGATAAAGCAATCCATGCACTTTGGGCTGGTAATGAAATTGGTCGTACCATTTAAATTTAAGATTAACTTTTGTAGTTGATGTATCAAAAAGCCAGGTACTTATTAAGGTGCCTGGCTTTTTATAGCTAAAATGATGTCGACGTGTCTCGCCATCATTTTAGAAGAAAGGATAAATGAAAACATTACTGCCGAAGTATTTTCTCCATTTTCTTGCCTTTGGCGAGTTCATCGATTAGCTTATCTAGCATTCTGATTTTTTGCATCAAGGGGTCATCTACTTCTTCTACACGTACACCACAGACAACGCCTTTGATGAGCGATCGATTCGGATGCAATTGTGGTGCTTCTTCAAAGAATGTATTGAAGTCTACAGCTAAGTTTAGTTGCTTGTCTAAAGTGGATTGATCGTAGCCTGTAAGCCAGCAGATGATTTCATCGACTTCTTCTTTTGTGCGTTCTTTACGTACCGCTTTTTCTACGTAGAAGGGGTAAACAGCTGAAAAGGCTGTGGTGAATATTTTGTGTGACATAATTGATCCTTCCTATAACTGTCTTACAGTACATTATATAAAGCTTTTAAAAGTTTTGTTTAAACCAATGTTTCTTGACATATAAAAACGAAGAAGCATTTGCTTCTTCGTCTTGTGTGGTGGAGACGAGGAGAATCGAACTCCTGTCCAAGGTTTTATCCATAAGCTTTTCTCCGGGTGCAGTTAATCTTTAAAGTATTCCTCTTGTGAGTTGTCGACTAACAAACGTTCACGCCAGTAGCTTCTTGTGCCGGATAGCTGCGAAGCCTTCACCATCCCATTCACGCCTTTAACCTCCGAGGTGTTAAGGTCTGCAATCTGACACCAGCGCCCCGCCCTGCAGATCAGGCGGACTGATGACTCAGCTTATATTAAGCTGCGTAAGCGTAGCTGGGAACAGCTACTTTATTATTGTCGGCAATTAAATTGCGACTCTCGTTTATTTAAGTGGCCAACGAGAATCCACTACCCGCTTAACGAATTTCAACAACCCTGTCGAAACCAGTGCGTCCCCATATTTAGTTTTCAATACCGAACATATGTCCAGCAATGATAATGATAGCAAAAAAGTGGTGAATTTGCAATCGCATTGAACAAGATTTACTCATCTTGCGGTAGCATAATGCGCAATGCTTGCTTTTTGTTTTCGATTTCTACAAGTGAGTGGAAACCTACATCCTCACCATCTAAAGTCCAACTGACAGGATCAGGGAAGTGGAGCTTTAATTTAGAAGTGCTAAAGAAGATCAAGTTTTTGTCTTGATAGTCTTGATTCAATAAAGAGGAGAGTAGTAGAGGTGTTTCCAATGGATTACTTGGGTTTTTGATCAACATGATTTCAAATTTGCCGTCATCCATCAGGACTTGGCTTTCATCGATACGAAGTAAGCCACCAATGGATGTCGTATTTGATACTGAACCGAAGAGAAGGTCTTCTTCAATGACGGCATCGTCTAATTCAATTTTTACTCGTATTGGTTTTATGCTAGGTAAGCTCTTTAAGCCTTCGATTACATAAGCCAAGTGTCCCCAGTTCATTTTCATTTTCCTAGGTGTAGATGAAGCTACATGCGTGAATGCTCCGAAAGATGCGACATAGGCAAAATACCTGTGATTCATCTTACCGATATCTAAGGGGACAGGTTGTCCATGCCCTGCGATACTGGCAGCAGCCTTATAGTCTTCAATGGGTAGTCTAAGTGTCCTAGCGAAGTCACAAGTCGTTCCAGCTGGTATGTAGGCAAGGGGTGGTGCATGCTTCAGGCTCATCAATCCATTACAGACTTCATTTAGGGTGCCATCGCCACCGGCACAGACGATAAGTTTGGCACGCAGCCCATGTTTGGCAGCTAATATTGCACCATCTCCTACTTTTTTGGTTTGATAGACTTCTAAAACGATGTCTAACTTTGTTAACTCGTCAATGATGTTGGCAATGGCATTGGATACAGCAAAAGTCCCTGCATGCAGATTTAAAATCAAAACAACTAAATCACCACTGTCCAAATAAGACAAGTGATTGTCAGCTGTTTGCTTTAGCTGCTCTTGTAGCAAGGGGTTTTGCTCATTCACCATCCAACACCTCAAGTGCATAGTCCTGATCGATAGGATCATCTACGGCTTTGACTCTCTTTTTTAGTAATTCTCGCAATTGGGCCATTTCTTTTGCTGTAATGTAACGCCATTCACCAGGTCTTAGACTACCCAATGTAACGTTCATGATGCGCCATCTGGTTAGACGGACAACGTCATAAGAGAAGTATTCACACATGCGTCTGATTTGTCTGTTTAAGCCTTGGGTTAAGACAATTCTAAAACGGTAGTCGTCGACTTGCTTGACTTTGGCAGCTTCGGTCATCGTATCTAAAATAGGAACAGATTGTGACATACCT
>CAYXVJ010000196.1:0-3831 GCA_964468675.1 uncultured Oscillospiraceae bacterium | reverse complement strand
CTAAAACACTTGCACCAGTAAACAAAATTGCAAAAGAGCTAACAAGTACTAGCTTGATTCTTTTGTTATTTTTGTTATTTGCCATAGGCTTCCTTTTGTGTTGCGCAGCATACACATATCCACTTCGCAATGGAGACCCTTGCCTTAAAGCTAGTGCTTGCTTCCTATCTACCCGTACAGTGGACTTACACCACCTAGTAACGTGCCATGCCTGGCACACCCTAAAATACCCCCTTTACTATGTATCCAGTAAAGGGGGTACATACCAGTAGTGCAGTTGGTGAGGAATTAATCTATAAATAACAGATAAGTCACATTAGAAAACTTCCGGTATAGAGGCAATACTCGATGGTTTCATACAAGGGGGACCAGAACAAGCCGTACTCGTCCATGTTGTAGATGTGACAACACCACAATCGTTGCACTTATACCTATACTCGTAATAATGACGAGTACCAGAATAATAGTCATTTCCAGTCCATTCATACTTCGTAGAACCATGACTATTACTGTAAATGAAATAATAAATTGCACTATTATAATAGGTAGTTGGCGCATATATAGTTCCTTTGAAAGACGCCTCGTTTGTCCAATCTCTTGATGTAAAAGGTGCGTACTTATATTTCAACGGATTGGTATTACCAGGCTTATGATAGCAAGAGGAAGAGCTTAATTTCATAAAGTGAAAATCAACATTTCCCTTTCGTATGCAAATACATGACTTCCCTGACGAAAGATGTTGGTCTCGTTGAAGTTATTGTTACACACTTATTAGAAAAAGAAACCGACTTCAGGTCGTCTTTAACATCACTAGCTAAACTAGATATTGAATCTGTGATATCAAAATTATCCGGGTTCGGAACATTAGAGAATTTTCCTGGCCAATAAAAGGAGTCAGTACGACCAACTGAGTAAGCATAGCAATTGTAATAGAGAAAGGAATCACTCCAATTTCCATATACAGTACTATCTTGGAGTGTATATGTTACTGCAGTCCATGGAATCTGAGCAATATTCCGTTGATAATAATTGTTAACCGCATTTTTAACCTGCAGTGAAAGCTTGTACGTGACTGGATTGCTTATCACAATTGGATGATCCGGATTCTCCTCAATGCGAGCAATCAATGATGTAATATACTCAGAATAAGCTTGAGGAACCACTACTCCCTGTGACTGAAGAAAATCCTGTTGCGCATCTGTAGATAAAAGAGACAATCTTTCTCTTTCAGACGTTAAAGGAGTGGCCTCCGATGTCACTGCAGAGAAAACAGAAGATACCACAAAGGTAATTGCAAAAACTATTGAAATATATATTTTTTCATAAAATAATACCTCCTGAATTTATTTCAAATATCAAATTTATAGTAGACATACATCTCATACTATTTATGGTGATAGACCACTATGTTTTTTCACAAGAACACGGAGCTCTTCATAGAAAACGATAACTGCTGCCCAACTGACAATGATCGGATGGCGGTCGGGATCTGCTTCTAATTCAGAAATCATTTTACGTATCGATGATACTTGTATTCCGTTTGGAATGGATATGTCTTCATTGTCAAGATACTGAAGTAGAGCCTCGTCTCCCAGTTCAGATAACTTCATTTGTTCATTCTTTGAACAGGAAACAAGTGAGAAAATTCCGCACAATAAAATAACGGGAACAATAAATATGCAAACATGGGGCTTCACATCCATCACTCCTTTCGTATTTATTTAAGCGCATAAGCCTATCAATCACTACTTTGATTTATGCACTTTAATAAATGATTTTGAATGTTCACTACATGACAAAAATTTAAACCAAAATCGATCGTACAAAATCAACTCGCCTAAAAGCAAAGCCAAATATAAAGTTACCTCCTTATCAATTGATAGATAATTCATAATATCTACAATGATATTATACGAATAATAGTCAATGTGCAAGCACATATAACAATATGCGCTAATATTTCATTTCATATCAAACCTGCTCAAAGGTAACAGCAATCGAGTAGGAGGCTAACCGACCTCTCACACAACTCGGCATGCGGATCCAAAGCGGGTGGTTCTAAATTTTATGTATTTTGAGTGTAGTAGTCTGTTAAAGGTAAGTATCCCGTTTTTAAAATGAATATTCAGAATTGCAATCTGCATACAGGTAGATACAGCTAGATAACAGTATTTGTTTCCGGTGTTCACCAATATCCAACAACTTTTGTTGTCTAACGCTGTTCATTTCAGATTTTGATATTTTGTCCTGGAAAGTTTCCAATGTTTCACCATGCGTAGCCGACGACGTAACCAAGCGTCTATCGCTTTCAGTTTGTTCGCATATTCGCTAGTTTAAAATAGTTAACCCACCCTCTAATCAGCTGGTTCAGCTTAATCCTTCTTATCTCAATACTCATACGTTGCTTCGTCCTGTTAATAGTCAAAGTTTGCTTTTCAATTTCTTGAGACTAGTCGGATGAACTCTCAATTCGCCTTTACCGTCCTATCCAATGTAGAAGCCACAGCCTAGAAACTTCACCTTATCGATACCTATGTAAACTACTTCAGATTTATCCTGATTTACCTTGAATAGTAATTTCTCTTCAAGATATGTCGTCGTGTTCTGAAATACTCGTTTCGAAGCTTTTCGGATTTTACAGAAGATCATCATATCGTCGGTGTACCGAGCGAAGCGTAAGCTTCTGCGATCTAATTCGTGGTCACTTTCATTCAATAAAACATTGTTCAATAGTGGCCTCAATAGACGCCTTGAGGTACACCTTCCTCGCTGGTTTCAAACATTCCGTTGGCCATTATGCCTGCTCGCAGATACTTATGAATCAATGAGATGACTCGTCGATCCTTTATGATGTTGGACAGCGTCTGCACCAGCTTGCTTTGGTTCACTGTATCGAAAAACTTTTCTAAATCCATGTCCACCACCCAGCGGTATCCTTCTGTGAGATAGTATTTACATTGTTCATGCGCTTGGTGTGCACTCCGTTTCGGACAAAAACCGTAACTCTAGTCCGAGAACTGCTCTTCGTATATTAGTGTTAACACTTAGCTGATGGCCTGTTGAAGGAACCGATCGATTGCTGTCGGTATGCCTAGTTTTCTTTTCTGCCCATTCCCTTTGGGTATCTTTACCCGTTTGACTGCTTTTGGACGGTATTTACCGTCACGAAGTTGCTGTCTAGGTTCCTCGACATGCTCTATATACCACCCTTCTACTTCTTATACCGCCATGCCATCTACGCCTCCTGCTCCTTTGTTGCGCTCCACTTGTTGGTAGACTTGCTCCAAGTTTACAGGTCTTAGTATACGTTCTAATAAGTCTTTCATCTGCGTCCTTTCTGTTTGTGTAGTCCGTTTTACGAATCCTAGACGACCGCATCCTTCTGCTTACTCTTCCCATGCCGTTGAATAATAACGATCAATCCCGACAGTGCAATACTGCTTAATCCCTACAGTCGGATATCGTTTAATTCCGACACCTGAATCACGCTTAATCCCGACAGCTCGATACTGTACTATCCCGACAGCATGACTCCACTACACTATTAAAAATAGTGGAGGAATCAGGATGTCAAGGAGTCTTTATCCTATGAAAATACGTGTGAAGCATTGCGCTTGAAAGCGCTGGGTTTAAGCAATACAACCATCGTAGAAAGTCCGACGGTGAAGTATGCCCGCAGTACACTTTTCGAATTATTTGGCCGTTGCAAACAAGTCAATATAGATTACACGAGCACAGTAGGCCTCTAGCGACTTCTCACCATTCGGTTGTACTACAACTTCATACCTTGTTTCCGTCCGCTGGTGAGACCTCCCAGGGTAAGACACGTTA
>CAYXVJ010000195.1:0-3844 GCA_964468675.1 uncultured Oscillospiraceae bacterium | reverse complement strand
GTATTTTTAAACCCGTCCTGTCCATCATTATCGGGGCAGGTATACTGCAAGCAGTAAGAGACATCTTACTCATGACCGGCGTCATCAGTCGTGTTAGCAGTAGTTATGTCTTCTTGCATGCAATGGGTGATGCTGTATTTTACTTCTTGCCCATATTCTTAGCTTTCTCAGCTGCAAAGGTATTTAATGCATCGCCTTATATGTCTGCAGCGATTGCAGCCTTCCTTGTGTATCCAAGTGTAACTGAACTCTTTAATTGGTCTGAGGCTGTTGGCTGGGATTTAACGTTTTTTGGTTTTGTACCAATTACCTTTAGTCGCTATCCATCTAGTGTCTTGCCTATAATCTTTATTGTTTGGATTCAAAGTTACTTGGAAGTCTTCATCAGGAAAATTGTGCCTGATCTTTTGAAGACCATCTTTGTGCCTGTCTTAGTTTTATTCTCGACAGCCTTCTTAGGCTTAGTCGTGTTAGGGCCAATGGGTACTTGGATTGGTAATCTACTTGCCGCTGCTGTTGGCTTTTTGAATGCAAAGGTTGCATGGCTCGTACCAACATTAATCGGTACTGTATCGCCCTTATTGGTATTGACTGGTTCTCACTATTCGCTATTCCCGGTGGTGACACAAAACCTAGCACAATTAGGTTTTGATACGGTCTTACTGCCAGGCAATATGGCATCGAATCTAGCACTTGCAGGAGCATCATTTGCAGTTTGTGTGAAGGCTAGAAATAAACTTTATACAAGCTATTCTGCTTCTGCTGGTATCACTGCACTCTTTGGTATTTCTCAATCGGCACTATACGGTATAGCGATTCCTTTAAAGAAGACACTGTATGCCGCCATGGCTGCTGGAGGCATAGCAGGCTTGTTTGCAGGTATTACGCAGATCAAAGCATACTCATTTGTCACACCAGGTTTACTCTCACTGGTCGCTTATTTATCTGAAACAGAGTCAGTCTGGAATATTATCTTTGCAGCCCTTACTTGCGTTATTGCATTTGGCGGTGGCTTTATCTTAACCTTGGTTCTAGGCTTTATAGAACCAGATGAAGATACCGTTAACGAACTGACAGGGGCAAAAGCTCCCGATAAGACTTGAGGTGCGATATGAAACGAATCATAGTCTGTTTATTAGCGTTACTCTTAAGTTTATCTGCATGTAGTCAAGGCGAGGTACACCTCGATGAAGATGGCAAACTGTTTGAGTCTTTCTTACCTCCAACAGAAGCAGTAGTAGGTGAGCTCTTCTTTGTAGATGAATACAATGAGATCCGTGTGGTATCTGTGGAGAGAGAAGATGAAGTCTTACTCATTACCTACGATTGGAAGAACAATCAAATGAACAATGAGACGATCGGAGAGAATGTACTGTTAGAAGTCAGCCAAGCTGGTGTCGTGTTAAAGCCAGATTTAACTCTCGTAGGCGACAAAGATTTACTCGTAACAGCAGTAGATGGCGATGGTTTTAAACGAGGTATACAACAAGGCTTTATACTAGATAGTGAAGAAGAGCTAGAATTAAGCTTTATGGGAGATGAGCCCTTTGTCTTTATTGCTGGTGTTCCTCAAGATGCCTATCCTGTGCGCTTAAAGGTCCCAGTACCGGATGCTTAAATGTGAATCAAGTGATTTGCTTTAGTCTTGTGGACGCTGATGAATAATAAAACGGTAAAGGCATCCTTTGCTCAGCTTTGGAGTAGGATGCCTTATTTTAATCTTGTAAGATGCTCAGATATTGCGATAGTCTTTCTTTTACATATTCTCCTACCATATTGACCATTGGTGATGCATCGTTGTCCCGATAATAACGATCAAAGGTGGCGTAGTATTGTCTCCTGTCGGTAAACTTTATATCGATGGGTGGGTAGCCAGCTTGCATCAGCATCAGGTTCAAAATCAGCCGCCCAGTGCGCCCGTTGCCATCAATAAAAGGATGAATGCCCTCGAAGTCGAGGTGGAAAAGTGCTGCTCTTTCTATGATGTGCCGCTTATCGTGAGACAAGTTTAAAAGTGATTTTTCCATCTGTACCTGAACAAGGTAAGGCTGTGGCGGTTCATGGTGTGCTCCCATTATTTTAACTGGGATTTTACGGTATACTCCCTTATCTTCGGGTCTCTCTATTAAAACGAGGGAGTGGATTTCGCGGATGATTCTCTCCGAGATCGGAATCTTATCGCTGACTAGAGACAAGACATAATGGAAAGCATCACGATGTCCCACCGCTTCCAGATGCTCTTTCAGCGATTTTTTATCAATCGTTATCCCTTCCAGAACAAGAGCGGTTTCCTGCATCGTTAGTGTGTTGCCCTCAATGGCGTTGGAGTTGTAAGTGAATTCCACGAGAAATTCATCTTGCAAGCGTTTTGATTCCCCGCGGGTTAATGGCCGTCGACGGTCAAGCTCCGCCTTCATCTGATCAATGATAGTGAACAACTCAGTGTATTGTTCTGGAATTTTCTTGCCGCGCAGGCTGCGTCCATCAATAGGCTTTAATGCATCCGCTGGGATTAAATAGGAACGCCCCTTCCGAATAACGCCCTCTATTCGCCCCTCTGCACAAAGCATACGAACACGTCGGTCTGATATGTTCCATCGCTCTGACGCCTGTTTTACGGTGATGTATTGCATGGTTTCACCTCCTACATTTATTCATAGGATATCACTTGATCGGAATAATAGCAGTGTCTTTTCGAATGTTTTAGCTGTATTATTCCGAATTATTCAAGATGAGGAGACTTGCCAACAACTATTAGTAAGTTAAATATTTTGTTTAAAGTACACTTTGAGTGAATATCTCCACTAAGAGTTTTCGGATACTAGAAGTCATCCATCGTATTTTCTTGCATACTCTCCTTAGCATACACATGGATTCTAAATAAATTTTATTGAATGAACAGACCTTGTCTTTTGTGGATTGCATATCTCCGAATTAGACCGACCGCGCATGTCACATGGTTAAACTGATGAATATTGATGTCTGCATCCAAGGCAACATATCAAACATTTTATAGTGGAGGTTTGTGAAAACATGAATCCTTCATTATTCCCAATTGTTTCCCCAACAATCGGGTATAAGATTGCCCAGCTTGATTGTCTTCCACACCTTCAAATCAATAAGGATCTCTATTTCTTTACTATATTTACTGAGCTGCATCATAAATTCATGACAGGATCCACATGGACTTCCAACACTTCCATCTCGCATAACGATTACTATCTTGGCAATCTCATTTTCTCCGTTTGTTATCATACTGGACATGGCATTTCGCTCAGCACACATCCCTAAGGAGTTGGCTGCATCTATACAGACTCCGGTAAATATATTTCCATGTTTAGTCATAATGGCTGCTGCAACTGATCCTGCCTGCATCGATGGACTTAGTCTTTTGTCATGGATCAATGACTTTGCTCTGGAGTATAATTCCTCCCATATTTTATCCTCCGATGCACTCCACTGCTTTTTCCCAAAGATCAGATTTCTTCCATCAATATCACGAACCTTAAACTCATAGTTAAAGTAATCTGTCATATGGGGCGGTTCCAGTACTGTAACACCGTTATTCTTAAACTCTTCATAAAGAACATCCTGATCATCTGTAATAAAGTAGGCGTCCTCACCATAGCCATACAGTTCTGTATTAGGCATAAAGGATTCACCATTGATAATACCCGTAACGATTATCTCTGTTTCTCCACGATAAAGACAAATGTGTGGTTCCTTGGATTCCATGTAATCTACTCTACGAAATCCCATTTTCCCTACATAGAATTCTGCTGTTCTATTCATATCTTCCGAAGGGAACATTGCCAATGTTCTATATAACATATCTATTATCTCC
>CAYXVJ010000194.1:0-3919 GCA_964468675.1 uncultured Oscillospiraceae bacterium | reverse complement strand
CCGCCACAATTTGTCCGAAAAGTCCGATTTTGATCGGGCTTTTCGCCATTTTAAGGGTAGATGAAGCTGTTTTTTGAAATAATTCCCCACTTCCGAATTGAAAGTAGGCGTTTTACCCTTCTGCTCTTGCAGACTTTCTCTTTGTATCTTTTGTTGGGATGTTTCTTGAATCTTTTAGGTAAGGAGGCTGAGTCTAATCTTAGCTTTAGCACTTTCAAATTCTCTTGCACAACAGATCAAATACTGCGTTACAGTACTTAATGGATAGATCTTATATTCCTTTATATAGAGTGTTAAGTTATGGCCTAGAAGATCAAGTGTGTCCGCAGTAATGATGGACCATATATTACCTATTTATCCAAGGCATTCAAGATATCTTGATATGTAAGACAATACTTGTCTGCACCTGTGAATTGGCTTGGATTGTCTATGTTCATAAATGCACTACCACCTATCAGTATCTGCGGTGCCTTTGATGTGAAGTTTGTCTTGATTTTCTCAATGAGCATTTTTGCTGCATCGATATGGTAGGTCATGGTGACGGACATGAGGACTGTTTTGATCTCATGCTCCTCTATCACTGCTAACATGTTATCTGCAGGTACCATGTTCCCTAAATAAAGGCAATCGTGTCCGTCTGCTTCAAGTAGATTCGTGAGCATCTTGAGGCCGATGGTATGGCTGCCCGCTCCGGGTACTAGAGCTAAAATAGGAGGTCTCTTTTGGACCTGTATGTCTTTCTTTCCCTTTAGCATCGCCATGTGTTCTAAAGTCAGTTCAGATATGAAGTGCTCTTTCCAAACAGCAAGGTCACCTTTAGCCCAAAGATCACCAGTGTGGTAGAGAGCCTTTGCTACATAGTCTTTATAAAAGCTGTACATGGAGATGCCATTTTGAATCAAGCTGTGCACGATTGTTTGGATACGATTCTTATCCATGCTAAGGAGTGCTTCCATGTAATCTTCATATGTATAAGTAGAGCGCTTGCTTTGAACTTGTTTCTCGCTACGCCCGACTAAGGTATCTATTGTCACACTAAAGTAATTGGCGATGCTTATTAGCATGTCTAGGTCTGGCAGCCGTACACCTTTTTCATAGTTTGCTACCGTTGTCTGACCAATACCTAATGCTTTGGCGAGTGTGGCCTGTGTTAAGCCGTTTGCTTTACGTAGTTCTTTCATTTGCTCTGAGAATTGATTGTTCATCTTCTTTTAACTGGCTAAGCCAAACTCCTATTCTGAAAATAATGCCTTTAGCACATCTGAAGAGTAACACGATTCGTGATATTTGTCAACTATTGTAACAAATACGACTAAATAATATTACGTTTCGAAATAATATACGATCTAGCAACACAGAAGTGAGGTAGAAAAATGAATGAGCATGTTCCTCCATTTATTAAGATATTGGAGAGTGAAGACCGCTATTTAGCGTTGACTTATGTTCGTGAACTTATGGAGAATAATACATTTACAATCGTGCAGGTATATGAAGAGCTTTTAGCTCCTGCACTTAATTCGATGAAGACAAGTGGTCAAGAAGACTTGGATATTCTCAATGAGCATAAGCGTACGTCCATCATTAAAACAATTATTGAAAACATGTATCCGTATGTCGTAGCAGAAAGACAAACTAAAGGATTGGTCAATGGTAAAACCGTTGCCGTTATGTGTCCACCAGACGAATACCACGATGTAGGTGCTCGCATGGTCTCTGATGTACTCAACATTGAAGGGTATGAGACGGTCTTTGTAGGTGCGAATACACCGTGGAAGGTATTTGAAACAGTATTAGAACAAACAGAGATTGATATGGTGGCGATTAGCATTTCGAATCCTTATCACTTGGTATCGACAAAGCGCATCATTGAGGGGATACGTGGTATGCGTCCCACTATGCTCGTCATCGTAGGTGGCTTTGCAATCTCAAAACTAGATGAACCAACAAAAACTTTAGGTGCAGATCTAGCCTTAGATAGCTTAACTGCAATTAGTGAGATGGAAGGGGGACTTCATAATGGGCTTGTCCTTTAATATAGCATGGCGTTTTTTGAAATCCAGTAAGGGTCAAACCTTTCTCATAGCACTCGGTATTGCCATAGGTGTTTCGGTGCAAATCTTCATTGGATCTTTGATCCAAGGTTTGCAAATTGACTTAGTGGATACCACAATCGGTAGTCAGCCACAGATCAGCTTGTCGTCTACGAATGACGATAAGAAGATTGAAGACTATGAACTACTCCTAGAAGAGATTGAAACAGTGGATCCTAGCATTCAGTACTTATCTGCTGTTGTAGATGGTCAAGCACTCGTCACCATCGATGAATCCAATTACAATGTCCTTGTTCGTGGCCTCGACTTTGAAGCTGCAGAAGGTATATATAAGGTGGAGGCAAGTTTGGTAGAAGGTATGCTTCCAGACGAAACGAATGAAGTTCTTGTAGGATACGAGTTTGCCAAAGACACAGATCTGGTAATTGGCGACAGCTTTGAAGCGTTTACAGGTCCAGAATCAACCACCAGCTTTGAAATTACAGGCATCTTTGATTTAGAAGTGGCCAACTTAAACCGTAGCTGGGTTTTAAGCACGATCGATACTGCGCAAGAGGTCTTTGGATTGGATGATGCAGTCACAGGCATCGAGATGCAAGTAGAAGATGTATTCTTGGCAGACTCTATTGCACAAGCGATTGCTGATACGCTTGATGCAACACTTGAGGTAGATAATTGGAAAGATCAGAACCAAGCACTGCTTAGTGGCTTGAATGGTCAAAGTGTATCTAGTTATATGATTCAAATCTTTGTTATGGTCTCTGTACTTCTGGGTATAGCCAGTGTGCTTGCCATTACCGTTGTTCAAAAATCAAAGCAAATAGGTATCTTAAAAGCTATGGGTATTAGAGATAAGGCTGCGAGTAGAATCTTTTTAATCCAAGGTTTACTCTTAGGTTTTGCTGGTGCCATTTTAGGAATTGTGCTCGGTCTAGGTTTAGCTTTCTTGTTTACTAAGTTTGCCCTAAATCCAGATGGTAGCCCTGTCGTTCCATTATTTATTAGTCCTGGCTTCATTGCCTTCTCCGCAGCCTTTGCCATTCTTGTATCCATGGGTGCAGCCTTAATCCCTGCACGAAGCTCATCTAAATTAAATCCAATCGAGGTAATCCGTAATGCGTAATATTATTGAATTGAAATCCATCGAAAAAGTATATGGTCGTGGTGACTACCAAACAAAAGTCTTAAACGATATTAATCTTGAGATCGAAGAATCGTCCTTTACCTCCATCATTGGCCAATCCGGAAGCGGTAAGAGTACTCTCTTAAATATTGTGGGGACACTAGATAAGCCCAGTAGTGGAGAGGTCTATATCAATGGTCAGCGCACGGACCAGATGTCCAAGAATGAACTCGCCTCGTTACGAAACGAGACCATGGGCTTTATCTTCCAATTCCACTACCTCTTACCTGAGTTTACTGCTTTAGAGAACGTATTGATTCCTTACCGTATCCAACATGGTAAGGTGCCACGTAAAGAGTTAGAACGTGCACACGACATTATGGATTTGGTTGGCCTCTCTAAAGTGAAAAATAATCTAGCAACTAAGATGTCTGGAGGGCAGCAACAGCGAACAGCTATTGCTAGAGCCTTGATGAATCAACCAAAAATAATATTGGCTGATGAACCAACAGGTAACCTTGACTCTGATACAACTGAGACAATCTATAATTTATTAAGATCAATCAATAAAGAGCTAGGTACTACGTTTGTAATCATTACACACGATAGGCGTATTGCAGAGAAGGCAGATCGCATCATAGAGATTAAGGATGGACAGGTAGCAATGGATTTCTAAATCACCTTCGTTTTAAGTAGCTGCTGGGGCTAGTACCCATCTTCTTACGAAAGATTCTAGAGAAGTATA
>CAYXVJ010000193.1:0-3922 GCA_964468675.1 uncultured Oscillospiraceae bacterium | reverse complement strand
GCACCAATCAGCATTGCCATGGGTAATGCAATCGATGAAGTCAAAGCCTTAGCGGGCTGGATGACCTTTAAATCTGCCGTTGTAAATATCCCATATGGTGGTGGTAAAGGTGCTGTTAAAGTCGACCCTTCAGAATTAAGTCGCAGAGAATTGCAACGCCTAACCAGACGCTACACAGCCATGATCTTGCCTCTTATTGGACCTGATAAAGATATACCTGCACCAGATGTGAATACAGATGCTTCCACCATGGCCATTATCATGGACACCTACAGCATGATGACTGGCTTTGCAGTGCCAGGTGTAGTCACCGGTAAACCTGTTGAAATTGGCGGTTCACTCGGTAGACGAGATGCTACAGGTAGAGGCGTTATGCTCATTACCATGCAAGTCCTAAATTGCCTTGATAGACAGACAACAGATACCAAGGTGGCCATACAAGGTTTTGGTAATGTCGGTAGTGTAGCTGCAGAGCTTTTACACGAAGCCGGTTGCAAAGTTGTAGCCATCAGCGACGTCTCCACAGGCCTTTACAATCCAGACGGCCTTGATATACCAGCTATTAGAGAAGGCCTCAGAAATGCCCCTGAACCACTTCTAAAACACTTAGACGGCATGGGAACAAGAGTCAGTAACTTTGATGTCATCACTTGCGATTGCGATGTACTAATTCCTGCTGCACTAGAAAACCAAATTACAAGTGACAATGCAGAGCACATACAAGCCTCCATCATCGTGGAAGCTGCTAATGGTCCTACAAGCGTCAATGCAGACCGCATCTTACAAGAACGAGGCGTCATGCTAGTCCCAGACATCCTAGCCAACTCAGGCGGCGTCATTGTCTCTTACTTCGAATGGGTACAAAACATCCAGTCCCTCATGTGGGGTTTAGATGAAGTCAACCGTACACTAGAGAAAATCATCACTGAAGCATTCCAAGAAGTATGGAAGATCCACCAGGAAGAAGACGTCACCTTACGTATGGCAGCTTATATGCTCGCATTAAAACGTTTGGTTGTCGCCAAAGAATATCGCCAGATATTCCCCTAAAATAAACCTCTACAATACAAAAGACTGTCCACATGCTCCGTTTCAAAGCCTGTGGGCAGTCTTATTTTTATCCTGTATTTTTACTTTCACATCATACTACTTAAATTCCTGAACCTACATAAAGTATCCAATCGCTTAAGGGTCTAGCTCGATATACTGAGCTGACGCAAAGCCTGTTGGAGCATGTGATGCTCTCGTATCAAATATGACATAAAAACCGTTAGATGGTGGACCGATCACAACAACAGTTGTGTGCTCTGGTACGAATCCCAACTCTTCTGCTCCGGTTGATGGACCGTTCCTTACACGCAGTTGTAAACCACCCGTATTGACGATTTGGCCAGTCCTACTATAAATACTCTCAATAGCAGGCAAGGAATCGCGATACGATTGAGAACCTGAAACCAATTCCTTGGATAAGATGCGAAGATTGCCATCAGCTGTCTCTTCTAACATATAACGATAGCGATCTAAACTGGTACCATCTGACGATAAGGGGTAACGACTGTTGAAGCCTAAGCTGCCCGTCAATACATTAAATTCGTCGTGGTCAAAATAACCTACATAGCGGTCACTTACTGAAACAATACCGAAATTCCTTGTTGTGCCACCATAGTAGATCGGCAAGTAGCGCATCTCATAGACGATCGCTTCAAAGCGATTACCAATTCGAATCAAGCTATCGACTAAAACATCAGTAGTTTCGGTAAAGTCTTCTATGCCTGAAGGCGCAATCGTAAAGCTTTGTTCTGCAGGGCTCCATGTTGCAAGTGGTATGCGACTGTAATCGGCAGAAGGACTTAATGTAATATCAGGGTGCAATTTGGCTTTTGCTAGCGTCTCTAATGCTGACAGGCTAACAACATTTGATTCTGCTGCCTGGACAGCCTCCATCATAAAGCGCTCTGCTACCCATACGCTATCTATACTAGTAGGTGCATCAAAGGTAGGTACAGGCAAAATGTTAGAGAACCAAGCATAGTTGTTGACTTCATTGATGTAGCGCCTTGCTCGGCTAAGCTCTGCATCCGTTCCAGCCACAGGTTCTGGTGGCTCTGTTTCGATAGGTTCTGTAATCTCATCTGTCTCACTCGGCAAAGAACTAGGATCCGTTGTAACTGGCACAGACGACGACGGCCTTGTCACACCTTCATTTGGATCGCCTTGTTCACCTAAGTTCTCATAGTATTCTAAATCAAGATTGGCTTGTATCACGCTACTAGCTTCTAAATAACCAAAGCCCAGCATCTGTGTCACATCAGCAAAGCTACCATCACCTGAAGGCCCTAGCACCACATTATACGCAGCACTTTTCACATCACGATTGCCAAAGTAACGGATTTCTAGATCCAAACGTGGTCCACCCAAAGCTTCTATTGCCGGTGCAACAACAAGATCTGCCAAAGGCTCCTCAAGATTACTAATGTTGCTACCTGAACGAACAGTCACGTTTGTTAAGTACTTATACACAGAGTAGATGGTGTTTGCTTCACCTTCATTTAAGGTGTATTCGGCTTCCTCTAAGAAACGTACTCGCTTAGTGGCATCAGGACTAAATACTTGATTCGCAAAGGCAATAGGCCTCTCGCCGATCGTATTCGGCACGTTCAGCTCTTCTTCTACTGTTATGTTGACCCCATCTGAAGCAGGTAGTAAAAATCTACCACTATGTTCAATAACGATGTATTGCCCAAGCGATCGATCTGATGTATCCATATAATCTACAGCAACAACTCGACCACTGGCTATGGGATACACAGGAGCTGCTTCACCATTATTCGTGATATAGATGTCACTTGGCCATGCACCATTTCTATTTACCCCTTGTGCACCGAAGGGTCTATCCAAAGACCAGCGGTACAAGGAAGGACCAAAGGGATCGCGCAAGGCTGTATAGCCCTCTTCGGTGGTCGCTTGTGGTGTTTCATTTTTAAATTGTCCACAGGACAGTACGCTTGTTACTAGTAGCATCAATATGAGTGTAAAGAGCAAACGCTTGATGTGTTTGCCGCTCTTAGCATATGTTTTCATGTTAACCCTCCCGACGCGATACTTAAGAGAACTTAAAATAAGCTTAGCTGCGTCGTTCGTCTATCTACAAGTATTTTATCAAATCTCATGCAAGAAAGAATTAAGAGTTCATTGCATATTGCTTTTGAAGCTTAAAAAACCCCCGTTTCAATGCGAAATGGGGTCAAATAGATTACAAATGTTCTAATATTAGGGTTTAATTTCTGCTGATTCATCACCATTTCGAAAGATAACTTGGTTTGGCCAGACCATACCCAATACTTCCTTAGCAATACGTTTGACATAATCGTCGGATCCTACTGAGTGAATTTCTGCCTCTAAAGCAATGTTTTCCTCTGTCAATTGCTCGTAACGCTCCATGAGACGTGCTTGCTTGGCTAACTGTCTTTCATATTCCGCCTCTTGCTTGAAATATAAGGCTCCAGCACCCACTAAAGCAACGATTAAGATTAAGACAGTCAATATCTTCAAGGCAGGAGAGGACTGACCTGATTTCTTGTACTTCTTAAGATCATTAGGTTTCGACATCCTTACATCCTCCTCTTTCACTTATTATCCGATAGATTTAAAAATTATTCTACTATCCAAATGTATAAATCAACTTGTTTATTGCATCAAATATGCGGCCACATGCCATTTGTCATCAAATTGTAACATTCTATTCGTCTAAATCGCCTTCTACTACTTCATAAAGGGATGCCGCATCATCTTTTCTTACATGTTCTTTTAATTCTACGACGCGGATACGAGATGTCCCGTTACCAAATTGTATGGCAATGACATCACCGACCTTAACAACAGTCGATGGCTTAGCTGGCTTGTCATTGATGGACACCCGTCC
>CAYXVJ010000192.1:0-3958 GCA_964468675.1 uncultured Oscillospiraceae bacterium | reverse complement strand
GCCAGATTGTATTGGGGTCGTTACCATTGATACCTCTGTCGATGATCACGGCCATCAGTAAGGGTAAGATCAGTTCAATGATCGCTTCAATCAGTTTAAAAAAGGGACCTAAACCAATTTGCAAGCGGTATGTTTTTAAGTATGGAAATAGTTTTCGCAATTTTTTCAACCATTTCTAATTTTATATTTCTCTTAAGTAAAAATTCTCTATTCCTAATCTTAATGAACCCTTTTATAAAAGACAAGACAATATATGGAAATTTAATGAACGAATGAACGAAAGATGACGGGTATTAAGCAATTGTTAAGAAATGACTCAAATGACTTGACTACAAATGTGTTCTCTGTAAAATGGAGCAGATACATTCATTTAAGAAGGTCAGGTGACCTTGCCGGCTGCGGCCGTAGACCGTAAGAGACGGTCAGGAGGATTATATGTTATTAAGACCAGTCGATGCGAGAGCGTTTTCAGCCCTAATCACAAGCGCGAGGGGTAAAATCATCTTCACGACAGAAGAAGGCGACCGCCTTGTTTCCGGCAGTTTATTGTCTACTCTAGTTGGACTTGCAAACTTAATTGCCATATCCGCTGATACTGAAGTGGACATCTACTGTGAAAACGAAGAAGATCGCCTCATGTTAGAAGATTTCTTTGAAGAAGCCTAAATTAGGGTTCTTCTAGTATGACTTCAATTTGAAGTTCATCCCCATCTCGATAAATATCTAAAAGCATCGAATCACCAGCTGTAAGCTGCGCCTTATACGCATTGATGTCGTGTATAGATACCACATCGTTACCATTCACAGCCGTGATGATGTCAGATGACTTCACACCTGCTTTATCTGCACTACTGCCTCTAAGGACGTCATAGACCATGACCCCTTGTGGCAGACCATAGTTGTTTCTCGGTACAGGCGAACCCGTGATACCGAGCATAGGTCTAGTCACTTCTCCACTTTCAATTAGCTGCTCTACTGTAGGCACAACGACTTCACTTGGGATAGCAAATGCGATACCTTCAACACCTATTGCTGATGTCTTTGCTGAGTTGATACCAATGACTTCACCTCTTAAGTTTAATAAGGCTCCACCAGAGTTACCGGAGTTAATCGCTGCATCCGTCTGGATTAGGTTTAACATCGTCATATCATCGATCGTGATGCTTCTATTTTTACCAGAGACCACGCCTCTTGTAACCGTACCTTCAAATTCACCTAAAGGATTACCGATCGCAACTACCGTCTCACCGACTTGTAATTCATCTGAGTTACCAAAGCTAAGGAATGGTAATTCAACATCAGCCTCTACCTTAATAACGGCTAAGTCTGTGGTGACATCTGTACCTATAATTTTGGCAGAATACTCATCACCACTTGAGAGTGTGACCGTCGTTTCAGTTGATCCTTCAACAACGTGGTTATTCGTTACGATATAACCATCTGCTGAGATAATGACACCAGATCCTGCAGCCATGACCGTCTGATAGCCCATAATGGTTTGCTGAAGTGCTTTTGTACCGATCGCAACAACCGCAGGAGACGCTTGATCTGCTATAGCTTCAACCGACATGTTATCACTGTTCGATGAATCAGGATCAGTATTCGTATTGGAGTTTGTTTGATTCCCTGTTGAAATAATAGGGGTCTTCTCTACTTCTGCTTCTAAGCTCGATAGCTGTCGATTTAACTGATCAATATTGGGTTCGATCGCGTTATATACTAGATATCCACCACCGGCTCCACCGATTAGTGCAGCTACTAGGATGGCTACAACGAATCCGAAGCCTCTTCCTCTTCTTTTTTGCCTTGGTTCATGTGGCATCTTTGACCTTCGCTCCTTCGGCTTTTTGTCTTTATGAGGTGCTCCAGTGGAATACATGGAATAATCATAAGGCTGATAAGCTTGTTGTTGATTGTATCCTTGTTCTTGTGGTTTTTGTGGAGGATCGATTTGGTTATTGTACATATGAACCTCTCTTTCTTTACTTACTACGAATCTTTGTATTTCTTGTCTTCTATTTTAGACTTAATTTTTAACATGTGTAGAAACAAATCAAGATTATTCTTAAAACAACTGTGAATGATTTGTTAAGCAACCATACTTAGGTATAGCCAAGTAAGCCTCTTACCTGTACTTCACCAGAATTAAAGCAGACAATCTCTCCACTATTTAAGCGAATTTTCAACCTGCCGTCCTTTTCCACATCAAGACAATACCCTTTTAGTATCGTTTCTTCTTGGTTTATAAAAACGTCTTGACCTATGGTGATGCAGGCAGCTTTGTATGAGCTTAAGAAAGACTCATCCATATCCCCTGTTTTTAAAAAAGGAGATAAAACAGCATCTAAGTAATGCATCAAACGTACACTGATGTAATTTGGATCAAAGAGAAGATTCGATTCAATCGCCATACTAGTAGCTTTATCTTTTAAGTCAAGAGGAAATGAAGCTTGATTGATGTTGAGACCTATACCAATGATGAGTTGGACTTGATTTTCCTTGATCACGCTCTCAACTAAGATGCCACAAAGCTTACAACCATCTACGAGAATATCGTTGGGCCACTTGATATTAACCTGTGCCGTTAAGAACTCATCTAGACACTCTTTGACAGCTATGGATACTAAAAGAGTAATGACTTGTAGCTTATCTAAATTCAAGCGAGACCTTAAGGCAAGGCTCATGTAAAGCCCTCCATCTTGCCCAGATAACCAAGTGCGTCCCTGACGTCCGCGCCCCTTTGTTTGCTCTTTAGCTAGGATGTAATGCCATGAATCATCTTTGATCTGTAATGCTTTTGCTAAGGTGTTTGTTGATTCCACCTGATCGTACAAGTCAATTTTAAGAGGCAATTTTTTATTAATATCAGAAGAGATGACAAAGCGCTCTAAGCATGAATGCTCGAGCGCTGTTGTCCATTCCTCCAAACGGAATTGTTTGTGCCTTGTAGTGATTTCTAATGCGTTGGCACGTAATTGATCTATATGTTGTTCTAGTAAAGACAAACGGATACCTAGTTCGGCAGTAAGGGTTTCTTGATCGACAATTCGATCGTCTGCTCGTAAAAAGAGTTCCAGTAGCTTTACTAAAGGCTTCAAGGTCTTATGAAATGAAGCCTGATGCTGCATCTACCGTGATGAGCTGACCTTGCTTAATGATCTTGGTCGCGTTCTCACATGCATAGACAACAGGGATATCCAAAGTCTTTGCTACAGTAATCGCATGACCATCGTGCTCTGTAGACTCAACAATGACAGCTTTTGCTTGTCTCATCAAAGGAATCATATCGTCGTTTGTGTCTTCAGCGACCAAAATGCCTTCTACGATGGTTGGTAACTTATCCATGTTCTCATCAGTGATGACAGTTGCTTCAGCAGTAACTGCCTTAGATGCGCTGTTAGGCACACCAAAACCGTGGCAAAGTAGTTGACCAACGTTAGCTACCTTCATGGTATTTGTGGTACCACTCATACCAACCGGTGTTCCACCAGTGATAACAACTAAGTCACCGTTACGGACAAGACCAGATTCAGCAGCAACCTTGAGACCTGTAGCGAAGAGTTCATCCGTGCTTCTCATCTCTTCGACTTGGAAAGGAATGACACCCCAAGCAAGGTTTAACTGGCGCATAGCACGCTCGGATACGGTTGTAGCGATAATGGGGGCTGCTGGACGGAAGCCTGCCAATTGACGGGCTGTACGGCCAGAATAGGTAACCGCAACAATTGCCTTTGCATCAAGGTCCATCGTAGCTGAACAACAAGCGTGGCTAACAGCACTGGTTACACTTGAGCGAAGATCAAAGCGGGTGTTAATGAACTGCTCCCAATAGTCGTGGTTTTGCTCTGTATAAACAGCAATTTCAGACATCATCTTGACAGCTTCGATTGGGTAACGGCCATTGGCTGTTTCACCTGAAAGCATAATAGAGGATGTACCGTCCAAGATAGCATTTGCT
>CAYXVJ010000191.1:0-3968 GCA_964468675.1 uncultured Oscillospiraceae bacterium | reverse complement strand
TCTTCAGTAGATGCACCAAGATGAGGGGTGACGATGGTGTTATCAAATAAGACATTTTGTTCATTTGGAAAATCCACGACATATCGCCTTAGCTTTCTATCTTCTAAGGCGTCCTTAACGGCTATTTCATCACATAAACCATCTCTTGAGAAGTTTAGCAATATAGAGCCACGTTTCATTAAAGCTAGCTCTCTTGTACCAATTAAGTGCTTGGTTTGCTTACTTAAGGGAACGTGAATGCTTAGATAGTCACATAAAGGTAAAAGCTCATTTAATGTTTCAATGTGATTCACTTGCCTTGAAAGACGCAGTGCATACTCAATTGGCATGGATGGATCATAGCCATAGACCTCCATACCTAAACCAATGGCTGCATTCGCAACCATATGGCCGATTGCTCCCAAGCCGATGATGCCGAGGGTTTTACCACGCACTTCAGTGCCAACAAAGTGGCTTTTTACTTGCTCAGCTTTAGTCGCAATATCCTCTTCAGTGATATGTTCACGAATCCAGCTGCGTCCTCCTGTGATATCCCTTGAGCTCAAGATGAGGGAAGCGATGACAAGTTCAGTGACTGCATTGGCGTTAGCCCCTGGTGTATTGAAGACAACAATGCCTTGTTCGGCACAGCGATCTAGCGGTATATTGTTTACGCCAGCACCTGCTCTAGCAATTGCTCTTAAGCCTTCTGGAAGTTTAGTGTCGTGTAAGTTGCTTGAGCGCACAAGCCAAGCATCAGCACCTTCTAAATCGCTAGTTATGGTGTAATGGGGCCTTAAACGTTGCAAGCCTTTATCGGATATTTTATTTAAACATGCTATTTTTCTACTCATTTCTGTCTAGCCTCAAAGTCTTTCATGAATGTTACTAGCTGCCTTACGCCTTGAATAGGCATGGCGTTATAGATACTGGCTCTCATACCACCAACTGAGCGGTGGCCTTTTAACTGAATGAAACCATTGTCTTTAGCCTCCGCTATAAAGGCTTCATCAAGATCACTGTTGCCTGTGACAAAAGGTACATTCATGAGAGAGCGATCCTTCTTTTCAACGGTCGCATGAAATAAATCACTTTGATCCAGGTAGCTATACAATATCGCGGCTTTTTCTAAGTTATAGGCCTCCATCGAAGCTAAACCACCGAGTTTAAGAACATGTTTAAACACCTTGCCACAGATATAAATGGAGTAGGCAGGAGGGGTGTTAAACATAGACCTATCATCTGCATGTGTCTTATAACGTAGCATCGTTGGGGTAAAGGGCAATACATCCTCTCGGATCAAGTCTTTCCTAATAATGACGATTGTTACACCAGCAGGACCAATGTTCTTTTGTGCACCTGCAAATATGACAGCGTAGCGACTGACGTCTATCGGTTCAGATAAAATACAAGATGACGCATCCGATACTAAGTCAATACCTTTCGTATTGGGTAAGGTCCAAAACTTAGTACCATAAATGGTATTGTTCTCGCAGATGTGTACATAGTCCGAATCTGCTCGAATGTCTAAATCAGAGCAATCAGGGATATAAGAAAATGTCTTATCTTGACTTGATGCTAGAGCTTTGACATCGCCATACCGGCTCGCTTCTTCGTATGCTTTTTTAGCCCAAGAGCCCGTTAGAATGAAGTCTGCTTTCTTTTCACGCATCAAATTTAAAGGGACCATAGAAAATTGCAAAGAAGCGCCACCTTGCAAGAATAAGACTTCATACGTATCAGGTATATTCATCAGTACCCTTAAATCTTCTTCCGCTGCCCTGATTATTGATTCATATAGGGGAGAGCGATGGCTCATTTCCATTACGGATAAACCACTGCCCTGATAGTTCGTCATTTCATGTTGAGCTTCAATCAACACTTCTTTGGGCAACACTGCAGGTCCTGCAGAGAAATTATATACCTTACTCATCTTGACCCTCCACGTTAAATTTCATATTGCTATAGATTGAACTATACGTAATGTAATAGCACCAAGAAAGCTTGTCTGTCAAATTTTCCTTGCAGATGGTTTGAAAATGCACAAATTTGTGTATGAAAACAATAGAAGATGAAAACATCCTTCAAATCCAAAGATTAGAAGGATGTACGTTTACAGTGCTTATAGCTTAGCGAGAAGTATCGAAGTAGTAATCTCTTAGATCGTCACGCATATCCAATATGATCTGTTCTTTTTGTATGCCTTTATCGAATAAGAACTTTAAATTTTGCCTTACAAACAAATCGCTTCCGACAAGGTAATAGATACAGTCATCAGCATAGGCTTCTAGTCTTGCATAGTATTCATCTTGTGAATGGATATACTCTTGACTGATCTTATCACTTCTATACTGTAAGAGTTCATCCCGGTAGACTTCCATACCAGGTCTTGCTACGGTTAGGCTCATTAGTGAGCTGATGTTACTTGCATCTTGATGCATGGCTAGTATCAAGGGTCTAAAGGCTGCTAGGCCAACGCCCATAGATAGTAAGACGAGGGGACGGTTTAGACGTCGCAGTGTTAAGCGACTTCCCATCTTAAACAATTGCATTTCATCGCCAATGGCAAGTGATTTTAAATCGTGTTTAAATGGTGACTCACTATAGATCTTCGTGGTGATGGCGATGTGTTCTTCAGATGGCAATGACGCAATGGACATGTGGCGTACTTTTCGTCTGTTCGGTCTGTCACCTGCTAAGAAATCTGGGTAAGCAAGGTGCAAGTGTGCGCCTTCCTCCCAGTCAATTCCATCTGGAATATCAAAGAAGAAGGTCTTGATGTCTGGTGCTTCTTCCTTGATCTGTTGTAAATGCATTGAATATATATCCATAAATACTCCTAGAAACGATGTAAGAAATAAATTTAACAAAATCCATCATACGTGAATCATATGTTAACGGTTGTAACCTATCTCACCCCTTATTTGTAAGCATTCTCTTTAACGAAGCTTTACATCCATGCTGTAATCCTTCATGTACCAAGGATCGCCAACGAGCGTAGATGCATTTGATCTTTCATTAAAGATGTATGTAAGAGATAAGCTTTGCAGCAAAGTCTGCTTATCAAGCTGATTGCTAGGTAAACGAAGAGAGCGCTTCGAATCCAATTTGTTAATAATAAATTTTGACCTAGATCAATTCAAAAGTATAAGATCTGCTATAAACTATAGCTAGCTTTAGAAGAGAGGTATTAAAATGAGCAATTTCAAAACAACAGTTGAACAACATGCAAAGCAACTTGAGTTATATGTTCCCATCGTAGCCCGTGTTCATGGTGCTGCACATCCTGAATTTTTAGAGGTGAAACGCGTGTATGATGCACTCGTTCAAGACTATAAGGATTTGCAAGAAGATAAATTAGCAGTACATTTTAATGAGCTAAAAGAGATTACAAACGATTACACCATACCTAGTGATGTCTGTGAAAGCTATGAAGCCGTTTACGATATGCTAAAAGAAATTGATAGAGCGTATAGTAAATAAACAAAACAAAAAGATCTTGAAATATAGATAAAAACTTGTCAAAAGGTCCTCTTTCATCTAATCTGTATATATAGCTTGAATATTTCAAGTGAGAAGATTGGATATTGGTCAAAGTGCCAAAGCGAAAGGGGACTACTATGGCTTTTGAACAATTTTTATCACCTGGACGAATCGGCACACTAGAACTAAAGAACCGATCAATATTTCCTCCTATGGGCACAGCTTTTGCTTCAAACGATGGTTTCATTACTGATCGTACCATTAACTACCACAAGAGACGGGTAGAAGGTGGATGTGCAATGAACATTGTTGAGATCGCAAGTGTTCACATCACTTCTTACAACCCACATACGCCTGGTATTTGGGATGACAAATTTATACCTGGTTTAACTAAACTTGCTAGTAGCATTAAAGATGCAGGCGGCATTGCTTGTATACAGCTATGGCACGGTGGTAGGCAAACGTCAGGTAAACCTTATGGCGGTAAGCCTTGGGCTCCATCTGCT
>CAYXVJ010000190.1:1802-3991 GCA_964468675.1 uncultured Oscillospiraceae bacterium | reverse complement strand
ACATGGTATAAGATGATGGCTATGATAGAAAGTGGCTTGGATCTATCTAATATCATTACACATAAAATTCACTTTAAGGATTTTGAAGAAGGATTCGCCATAATGAGCTCAGGAAAGTCCGGTAAAGTCGTGATGACCTGGGCTGAAGATGAGGAGTAAACAAATGAAGAAACAAGCATTGAGTTATTTTAGTGAGCAAGTGCAAAGCTTTAAGGATCAAGGCTTATATAAAGAGGAACGTGTTTTAACCACTAAACAACGTAGCCATATCGATACAACAAGTGTTGAGAACGTGATCAACATGTGTGCGAACAACTATCTTGGTTTATGTGACAACGAAGCATTGATCCAAGCCGCGAAAGACAGTTATGACCAATGGGGCTTCGGTTTATCGTCCGTTCGCTTTATCTGTGGTACCCAAGAGATTCATAAAGCATTAGAGGCACGTGTTAGCAAGTTCTTTGGCTTTGATGATGCGATTTTATACAGCTCTTGCTTTGATGCGAATACAGGTCTGTTTGAAACCCTCTTAGGCGCTGAAGATGCCATCATCAGCGATCAGCTGAATCATGCAAGCATCATTGATGGTGTCCGCTTATGTAAAGCCAAGCGTTTTAGATATCAAAACAATGATATGGAAGACTTAGAGGCGAAGCTCAAAGAAGCTAAAGCAGCAGGAGCAAGAATCATCATGATTGCAACCGACGGTGTCTTCTCCATGGATGGCATCATCGCCAATCTAAAAGCGATCTGTGACCTTGCTGATACATACGGTGCACTCGTCATGGTAGACGACAGCCACTCATCTGGATTTGTGGGTGAGACTGGTCGTGGTACTGCTGAGTATTGTGGTGTTGAAGGTCGTATTGATATTTTAACGTCTACTTTTGGTAAGGCATTGGGTGGAGCTAGTGGTGGCTTTACAGCAGCCAGCCAAGAAGTTATTGACTTGCTTCGTCAATCCAGCAGGCCGTATCTATTCTCCAATACCTTATCACCTGCAATTACCGCAACGACATTAAAAGTCTTGGAGATGCTAGAAGAAGATCAGTCCCACTTGAAGAAGCTTCAAGAAAATACTGCATTCTTTAGACAAGGTTTAGCAGAGATTGGTTTAGACATCGTAGCGGGTGTGCACCCTATTGTTCCCGTCATGGTTTACGATGCACCACTAGCAGCATCGATTGCTGAGCGTATGCTAGAGCTAGGTGTTTACGTTACCGCATTTAGCTTCCCTGTCGTTCCACGTGATAAGGCAAGGATACGTACACAAGTATCGGCTGCTCATAGTAAAGAAGACTTGAGCTTTGTACTGGAGTGCTTTGCTAAAGTAAAAGAAGAGTTCAACTTGTAAGTGTCTCACTTCTAAATTTGAGTCAAAACAAATTGGTATCAAGCATGAAATAGACCTAATAGATTCATCGTAATAAAAAACCGGGGTACAGATCAAATATCAATGCCCCGGTTTTCTTATGTAGTTATTCTTCTTATGCCAATAGCTGTTCCTCTGTATATTGGTTTAAATAGAGTTCATAGTATAGGCCACCGGTTTTCATGAGTTCATCGTGTGTGCCCATCTCAGCGATCTGTCCATCTTGAATGTACAAAATGCGATCTGCTGAACGGATAGTGGAGAGGCGGTGGGCAATAACAAAGGATGTACGTCCTGCTAATGCATTTTCTATACCTTCTTGAATGGTGCGCTCTGTCTCTGTATCGATAGAGCTAGTTGCTTCATCCAAGACAAATAGAGGTGGTTTTGCAACAATAGCCCTTGCAAAGCTAATCAATTGCTTTTGACCGACGGATAAGCGGCTACCGCCTTCACCGACAACCGTTTCGTAGCCATGTTCCATCTTATTGATGAACCCATCTGCACGTACTAAGCGGCAAGCTTCCATAATTTCTTCGTCTGTTGCATCGAGCTTACCGAAGCGAACATTCTCTTTGATGGATGCATTGAAGAGATAAGGTGTTTGTAGTACATAGCCTAGCTGGCTGTACATCCAGTTCATAGGACGATCTCGGTATTCGATGTCATCGACATAAATGCCACCTTCAATGGGTTCGTAGAAACGGCAAGCTAAGTTGACAATCGTACTCTTACCAGAACCTGTTGCACCAACTAGTGCAATCGTTTCACCAGGATTGACGGTCAAGTTGAAGTTCTTCAATATAGGTTCTTCAGG
>CAYXVJ010000190.1:0-1792 GCA_964468675.1 uncultured Oscillospiraceae bacterium | reverse complement strand
TAAAAGGTTCTGTCGCCTCGTTTGTATTCCTTTGAGACATTACGAAACTCAATCTTACCTTTAATGCTTTCCCAAGTATTAGGATCGTTCCATGTTTCAATGACTTCAGGCCTGTCTTTTAAATCTGGTTCTTCTACCAAGAGGTCGAGAACACGTTCAGCTGCTGCCTGTGCCGATTGGAAATCGCTCAAAACACGGGCTATTTGTCTGATGGGATCAAAGATTCTTGTGATGTACATCACAAAGGCATAGAGTGTACCGAGCTCAATGATGCCCAGAGATAAGCGGTCTCCGCCTTGCCAGAGCACAAGGGCTGCGCCGGCACCACCCATAATGGAGACGATGGGCATGTAGAGGGCGGATAGCCTTAAGGCACGAATGGAATAAGACCTAAAGCTTCCTGCAATCTCCTTATACTCATTTAAGCTTTCTTCTTCACGTAGGAGTGTCTTAGTCGTTCTTGCACCACTAATTCCTTCGTTAATGGCGGCAGTCAGTCGTGAGTTTTGCCAACGCACTTTACGTTGGGCATCTAAGATACGCTTTTGGAAGAAATAACTGATAATGGCGAGAGGCGGAATAACCAAGAGGGCTATGATCGCCAATTGCCAGTTGAGTAAGAACATAGCAATCACCATGAAGACGATGCTAAAGCCACTCCAGACAAAGTCCACGATACCCCAGGCTACTACTTCGCTTAAACGGTTGACATCAGAGATGATGCGGCTTAAGAGCCAGCCAATAGGGTTCTTGTCGAAGTAACTCAAGGATAAATCTTGGAGTTTCTTAAATGCTCGTTCACGGACGTGAAAGCTCAAGCCAATCTCTGTTTGCCCAGCATAGTAAATAAAGTACCGTGTCAGCACAGCAAATAAAACCATGAAGACGAGTAGAACAATAGCATAGATCCATAAGCCGTCCATGCTTCGGTTAGCAATAAAGTTGTCAATGGCATAAGCCGTTAATAAGGTATAGCCTGCATCTGCAGCAGCGACAAGAATCATGGTGATGCTCATTAAGATGATGTCTTTTTTCATCTCACCTAGTATACCGAGTAAGCGTTTCCAAAGACCTAGATCAAGCTTGACAACCTGATCTTCTCTTTCAAACTGTGTATCTGACATCAGGCCACCTCCGTTGGATTATCTGTATTTTGCAAGTCATACACTCGCTTGTATAGGCCATCTTGCAAGATGAGTTCATTATGTGTACCTTGTTCAGCAATGTGGCCATCATCAAGTACCAAAATCAAATCAGCGGCAGCTAAGCTCGTAATACGGTGCGTAATTAAAAATACGGTCTTTGTATTGGTCTCATCTTTTAATTGGCGACGGATTTCTAGATCAGTAGTAGTATCAACGGCGCTAAGTGAGTCATCAAAGACGAGGATAGGGCAGTCACGTAATAAGGTCCTAGCAATTGCCAAACGCTGCTTTTGACCACCTGATAAAGTGGTGCCGCGTTCACCAACAACGGTATTGTAGCCTTGGTCGAAGCTATCGATTTCATTTTCGAAGGATGCGATTTGAGCGGCCTTGCGCACGATATGATCCGGTGCATCAGGATTTGTCAGTGCAATGTTATCGCGAATGGAGCGTGAGAAGACATAGGGTTCTTGTAAGATGTAGCCGACTTGTCTTCGTACGGCATACCTTGAGATGTCTTTGCTGTCGATACCATCAAATAAGATTTCTCCATGATCTGGATCGTAGAGACGTGCAAGTAAATGAAGTAAAGTTGACTTACCGGATCCTGTAGGTCCTAAAATACCGACGGTTTGTCCAGCTTTAAT
>CAYXVJ010000189.1:0-4041 GCA_964468675.1 uncultured Oscillospiraceae bacterium | reverse complement strand
AGAGATCTTGGTTTTGACTTGGTTCTCTTAAGTACAGGTGGTAGACAAGATGACAGTGAAGCTGAGCTTATTGTACGCACAAAAATTGTCAGCGAGATTCTGCCAACTATTGGTTTTTCCATGCAGACAGCCGTTGGTGGACGCTTGTTTAGTCCGAAATATTGGGAAGATTTGTGTGAAATCTCAGGTGTTGTCGGTATTAAAGTTGCACCCTTTAACCGCTATGAGACCATAGCGATTGCAAGAAGTGTTGCAATGTCCTCTAGGACAAGCAAACTCACACTTTATACAGGTAACGACGATAACATTGTGCTGGATTTGTTGACACCATTTAAGTTTGTTGACGATGAAGGTATGTGGCATGAGATCAGGATTAAAGGTGGTTTACTGGGACATTGGTCCGTGTGGACAAAAGCTGCAGTAGAGCTGTTTAATGAGTTGAAAAGATATAGAATAGAACACTTGGACCAAATTCCACTGGACTTATTGACGCGTGCTGCGTGGGTGACCGAGGCAAATGGAGCAGTTTTTGACTACCGTAATAATTTTGCTGGTTGTATACCTGGTGTCCATCAAGGCTTGGTAGACGATTCACATATGAGTGGCATTTGGACACTGGATGAAGAAGAAGGCTTATCTCCGGGACAGATTGCACATCGTCTTAATGAAGGCGGTGTACGTATGCATCAGTACCCGGGTGTAACTGATAAATGATAACAATGAGAGGAAGGAGGATATAGACTCGATCAAAAATCGTGGCTTTATAGAAGTCACAAGATAAAATTGAACATAGAATATATGGAGGAAAAAGAATGAAAAAGAAATTAATTAAGATGATCAGCTCATCTATCGCGCTTTCCTTGATGCTCACATTAGCAGCATGCGGCGGGGGCACTACACCTACAACGACTGATGGTGGTTCAAATGAACCCAGTAAGACTGAAGCACCTAAAGATGACGAAACAAAAGCATCAGATGAAACAGAAGAGCCAGGTAATACAGAAGAACCAGGCAATACAGATAACGACTACGGCGATACTGGTGGCTTAGTCCTACCAGTTGTTGATGAAGCAGTTGATATTACTTGGATTGTTGCAAGTGGGTTTGAAGGCTTGACAGATAAGCTTGTTCCACAGGAACTTAGCCGTCGTACAGGTATCAATTTAACACTTGAATCACAACCTCACGCTGCCTTTGCAGAAAAGATTGCATCCTTAATTGGTGCTGGTAGTGTGCCAGATATCTTCTCTGGTGGTATCGGTATGGCCGAACTAAATGAGTATGGTGATCAAGGTGCTTTTGCTAAGATCAACGACTACTATGACGTGCTACCAAACTTCAAACGTACCTTCATCGATAACGATGAGAACAGCTGGATTACCTATTCCTTTGGTAGTGCTGAAGGCAATCTCTATCTCTGGCCAATCTATAGCTTGAACCGTGACGTAAACTTCGGTTTCATGTACCGCGAAGATATTGTAGAACAACTAGGACTTGAACCTTATACAGATACCGAGAGCTTCTACGAGATGCTAAAAGCAATGAAAGAAGCATATCCAGATGTCTATCCATATGGTTCCAAGAACGGAGCAGGTATCTTCAAAAGATGGGCAGCCTACTGGGGTATTGATGTCGCTGCTATGTACCCATTCCACTATGATGAAGCAACAAGCGAATGGCGCTTTATTGGTGCAGATGAGAACTACATCGCGATGCTCGACTTCTTGAAGAAGCTTTACGATGAAGAACTCTTAGATCCAGAATTCTTGACCGATACACAAGACGCATGGGCAGCTAAAGTTACAACTAACAAGAGCTTTGTCATGAATGACTGGATTGGCCGTATGTCTTTATTCACCACACAAATGGTTGAAACAGACCCAGATTGGAATCTTACATTTGGTCTACCAATCGGTTCAACTGGTAATCAGCAGACACTCAGCAAAGTTAGCGCATGGGGCCCATCTGTAGCAGCAGGCGAGAAAGCTGAAGCTTCCTTGAAATTACTAGATTACATGCTCAGCCCATCAGGTAGTGAACTCTTTACCGTTGGTATTGAAGGTGTAAACTTCGAGTGGGATGCTGATGGAAACGCACACTATCCAGAACTAGTCGACGAGCCTTTGATTGACATCGTCGTTCTAGAAGAGCGCTACGGTATGTGGACAGAGGGTATGTACGTACATCCTGATAAAAAGAGTGTTTACTTCAAGTTCACCGAAGAAGAGCAAAAAGCACAAGATATGATTCTCGATGGTAATAGACAAAATCCAAACGATCCAGCAATCAAACTAAACGAAGAAGCAACTAGTGCATTTGCTGACATCGGTGCTGTCTTAGCTGCTGATCTTGAGACCTTCTCATCCAACTACGTCATGAGTGACGCAAATTGGGAAACATTCCTCAGCCAAAGCGAAGGCAAGGGTTATAAGCAATTAGAAGAACTCTTGAATGAAGCACAGGCAGAAATGGACGCATTCTTAGGCAACTAAATTGCGTTTACGACAATGTATTAACGTATAATCGTGCTAGCGAAGTTCTCTTCGCTAGCAACGATTGATCTACTATCAGAGGTTTATGACATGACACAGCGAATTAAAGCTTTAGCTCAGAAGAAGGAAAAGGGCGTGCATCTTACAAAGAGACGTTCTTTTGTCCAGTTCTTGAGAACGGATTGGCAACTGATGTTAATGTTTCTGCCAGGCCTAATCTTTTATATTTTGTTCAGATACGTGCCAATGGCAGGTTTATTGATTGCCTTTAAAAAGTTCAGTCCATTCTTGGGTATCTTTGATAGTCCTTGGATTGGTTTTGAGAATTTTCAAAAGCTTTTTGCAAGTGGTGAGTTTACTACCCTCTTCCGCAATACTCTTCTATTAGGTAGCTTTAACTTACTATGGAGTTTTCCTATTACCGTTCTTTTCTCGCTTATATTAAATGAGGTGAGGAATAAATTCTTCAAGAAGACTTTCCAAACCATTAGCTACTTACCATCTTTCTTGTCCATCGTCGTTGTAGCTTCGATAACATTGGATGTCGTGTCACTCAATGGTCCAATTAACCAGTTGATTACGGCTTTAGGTGGATCAAAGACTCACTTTATTGTGTTACCTGATTGGTTTAGAACGATCTTTATCTCATCTGGCATTTGGCAATCGACAGGATCCTCAGCAATTATATTCCTTGCAGCACTATCCGGTATTGATATCACTTTATATGAAGCTGCATCCATAGACGGTGCGTCTAGGCTACGCATGATGCGCCACATTACCATACCGTCTATATTACCTACGATTATGACCATGTTGATTTTATCGTCAGCTAATGTCTTTAGAGTCAGCCAAGATAAAATCTTATTGTTATACAACCCCATGACGAGAGAAGTTGCGGATGTATTCTCAACCTTTGTCTATCGCCGGGGTATAGAAGAAATGAACTATGGCTATGCAGCAGCTGTCGGTATGTTTGAGTCGATCGTAGCAGGAATTGTGCTTTTAGCAACGAATACGATCAGCAAAAAGACGACAGAATCAAGCTTGTTTTGAGGTAGAAGATGAAACAAAAATTTACAACTTTAGATGTACTAATTTATGTGGGCTTAATGCTGATGTCTGTTTCAATCTTGTACCCAATATTGAACGTAGTGGCAATTTCATTTAGTGGATCTCTTCCGATTCTCCAAGGTGATGTCACGATATTCCCGAAACAGTTTAGCCTATCCTCCTATGAACGTATTTTGAAATCACCTTTGATTCCAAGGGCATATGCGAACACAATTTTGTATACCTTGGTAGGTCTAGCAGTGAACATAGTGATGACTTCTCTAACAGCTTATCCCTTATCTCAAAAGGCGATGTGGGGTAGAGGCGTATTCTTGAAGATAATTACATTCACGATGTTCTTTAATGGTGGTGTTATCCCTAATCTTTTACTGGTACGTGAACTAGGTTTATATAACAATCTGTGGTCGCTTGCACTTCCGAATGCAATTTGGACGATTGAGCTTTTCATCTTGATTAGCTTTTACCGTTCACTTCCAGA
>CAYXVJ010000188.1:2836-4044 GCA_964468675.1 uncultured Oscillospiraceae bacterium | reverse complement strand
TCGTATATTTGTGTTTGCACTATTTGTCTCTGTTCAATTTTCAAGGTCCGGCCTCACTCGCGAGGCGCACTAACTATAATAGCACCCAAACGGCGATTCCGTCAAGTGCTTGCTTGACGATTCTACTTGTGTTTTTGCAACGCGGCCGGGCGTTTTGTTACGGATTCCAAAATCATTTACAAAAACCCTCTAGAGAGATCTGCTGAGAACTGCTCTAGAGGGTTTATATTTTTCTTTTTATACGATAGGAATCTTTTCTCTATATATAGTATATATAAGGGATTTACTTAAGTACGAAGTAGGCGAAGGCTTACTGTGACAAAAAACTTTCCTTCTTTATTCTTCCTAGGTTTGGCTCTTGCTGTTACAACACCGTGTTCAATACACATTAACTTTGACTCTACAGCTCTTCCCTTTTTCTGCCAACTCGATCCTTCATCATCAACTAACATATCAAGATCTCTGCCACATGCTGGACATTCATACTGTGTTTCTTCTAATGCCATATTGACTTCAGAGGCTGCAGACATAACTGGAAACTGTCTTTGAGCACTGTGATTGATATCTGGGTTATAAGAATTGTGCTCCATTAAATCAAGAACAACTTTGTCACTAACAAGATCAATCTCATCTAGTGCTACAGCTTGATAATCTGCTTCACAAGTAAAGAGTACTTCACGCAAGACTTTGGCTGTATACCAAGCATCACTTAAGGCTTGATGGAAGGGTTGGTTTTTTTCGATACGTAAGAAATCCAAGGCGTATTCAATGCTACGCTGTGGACCGCCTTCTTCAAATGTTGATGTGAATGCTTGTTGTACATCTAATACACGTACAGCCAATTTATCATCCATATTGTGGAATGCTAGGTTTTCTTTTAGTGGTTTGGTGTCGCTGTCACTCCATGTACAAAAACAATAGTCTTCACCGCAAAAGTCGTAAAATTCTTTCATAGCATCTGTGAATGCCTGGCCAAACTTTAAACTATTACCACCACGGTTCGTGACTTGAGCAACGAAACGATTTAACTCTGTATAGACAACAGGTTTAATACTAGTTTGGAAGCGAGCTAAGATATTACCCTTATAGTCTAACTTCACAGCACCGATCTCAATGATCTCGTAAGGCATCTGTTTTCTGATATGCTCCTGCACACGGCTGTATCTTCCAGCCATGTTCCATTCCAAATCGAATATTATGAAGTGTTT
>CAYXVJ010000188.1:0-2826 GCA_964468675.1 uncultured Oscillospiraceae bacterium | reverse complement strand
AATCTGTTATCCTCTTTGAGTTCTTCTTTTATTTTATGAAGTGTTTTGGGTTCTTAGTATACATAGATTAACGGTAGCGCTTAATGCCGGTTATTGGATAAGATCCGCCACCTAGTTTATACCCCTGACTCATGATGCGACCACGTACAGTATTGACGTGAACGACATTTCCATTACCTATATAGATTGCAACGTGCGTAGTATAGCCTACACCCAAGGAATCGTACAAAATTAAATCGCCAGGTGCAAGGTCTGCCCATTTGATGTTTTGGCCAGTTCCTGAATATCCATGCGTAGAGCGTGGAATGCTAATACCTACACGACGGAACACCTCTTGTACAAAAGAAGAACAGTCGAATCCACCTTGACCACCTTGCATACCGAGTGCTGTGTTAACAATTGCAGACGACACATTACCACCGTTATTAGCGGGTGGAGCTGGGGCAGCTGCAGTTGGAGCTGGCTTTGCAGGTACTGGTGTAGCTGTAGGAGCAGGCGTAGCTGTTGGTACAGGTGTAGCCGTTGGCACTGGAGTTGCAGTTGGAGCTGGTGTAGCCGTTGGTGCTGCTTCTAAAACATACCAATACATAATAAAGGCTGTCTCACCATTATCCTTTTCAAACTCATACCAATCGCCAAGGCGACCTACAACTTTAACAGTTGCACCTAATTCTAGGTTCAAGGCAACCTCGCTGTCCATGTCTGGTTCGACATGCGTATAAGCACCATCTGTGTGGTTATATAAAGTAGCAAAGTATTGAGGTAAGACAGTTCTTTCTGTCAAACGATCTGTCTTAACCCAGAACTCTTGGAGCTCATTGTCTTCCATTAGAGCGACTTTGGTAAAATCTTCATAGGTTGCGCTGCGCTTTAAAGAAACGCCACGCTTTAACGTCTTGATAACAGGTTCACCATCTAGTGGACGTTCATAAACAGGGGTATCAAAACCATGTGTATAACGAGAACCCAATGCTGGAACTAAATCAAATTGAACTTCAGTTTCCTTAACTTCGATTGGCTCATCTATAGTTTCTTCTGAGGTCTGATCTAGTAAAGCTTCTTCAGTTGTTGCAGGTACGTCTTCCTCTGCTTCTTCCACTGTCTCCAATGGTTCATCAACTGTTGTATCAGCAAAATCATCTTCTGCTGCCATACCTAAGCCACCACGGTCTAACAAAGGTTGTCGATCGAGGATAACTAGATCTGCAAAGTCTGCATCAAGCTCATCAATTTGAGTATCGTCTTGATTTGTTTCTTGATCCGTATTTAGTACACGGCTCGAAAAAGGTTCGGTAACGGGTACATTGGAGAGGAAAACAGCTAAAGCCAAACATCCTGCTCCTGCAGTAAGATACCGCAACACTTGTTGAATCGAGGGTTTCTCGAATTGCATGATTACATTCTCCCATTGTTGGATTTTTCATCAACTGCAAACATTGTACGCATCTGTTTTACAGATGTCAAATTATGCTCAAAATTACATAATTGTTACAACGAGATTACATTTCCACATTTAATCCACAATTTGTCCTCGTATCCTTGTCTTTCAGGGGTTTATCCACGTAACACATCTGTAACATAACAAAATCCGTCCCTTCATAGTGAAGGAACGGATCTCATTAGAATTTATTCAGTTGAACAAAAGCTTACATACCTACGCCAGCTTCATGAGCTTCTAGCTCTTCTAAGCTGGATTCAAGTAGCTCGCGGTTCTCTGGAACAACAGGTACTGCCGTAACATTGCGGTAGCTCTTCAAGCCAGTACCAGCAGGAATTAACTTACCGATAATGACGTTTTCTTTCAAGCCAAGCAATGGGTCTGTCTTACCCTTAACCGTTGCATCTGTCAGGACACGTGTGGTCTCCTGGAATGATGCGGCGGAGAGGAAGGATTCTGTAGCAAGTGATGCCTTTGTAATACCGAGCAATACACGCTTGCCTTCAGCCTTGGTTAAACCTGCAGCTTCAACTTGGTCGTTTGCTTCTTGGTAAGCAAAGATATCAACTGTTGTACCAGTCATTAAGTTGGTGTCACCAGCATCGTCGATACGTACCTTGCGGAGCATCTGACGTGTAATGGTTTCAACGTGCTTGTCGTTGATCTCAACACCGTTATTCTTATAGACCTTGATAACCTCAGAGATGATGTATCTTTGAACACCTTCTGGACCTGTAATACGCATAATGTCATGTGGATTTACAGAACCGTCAGTAATGAGGTCACCAGCTTCAACTGTATCGCCATCTGCTACGAGTAGCGGTGCACCGTATGGAATGCTGTAGCTAACTGCTTCTGCTTCCGATGTGGTGACAATGACTTCACGCTTACGACGTTGGCCTTCTTCGATCTTAACCGTACCACCGAGCTCAGTCATAATCGCCTGACCCTTTGGCTTACGTGCTTCGAACAACTCTTCAACACGAGGTAGACCTTGAGTAATATCACTTGATGATGCAATACCACCAGTATGGAAGGTACGCATGGTTAGCTGTGTACCAGGCTCACCGATTGATTGGGCAGCCATAATACCAACGGCTTCACCTGCAACTGCAGGATCACCACTAGCTAAGTTCAAGCCATAACACTTCGCACAGATACCATGATGTGCAGCACAGTTCAATACGGTACGTAAGGCAACCTTTTCGATACCCGCTTGATCAATGGCAATGGCTACTGCTTCTGTGACCAACTCATCCTTACGGCAAATTAATTCGCCAGTTTCTGGATGCACGATATCACGTGCAGCATAACGACCAAGGATTCTGTCATGAAGCGTCTTGATGACGTGGCGGCTACCAGCAGTTGAACCCTGCATGAGCGCTGTC
>CAYXVJ010000187.1:0-4102 GCA_964468675.1 uncultured Oscillospiraceae bacterium | reverse complement strand
CAGTTCACCATCCGCCATATTGATTTAGAATCAGTTTCGGGCTATACAGAAGAAGTTGTTGATGTCAGACACCATATTGATATCTTGATGGCTGAAGGAGGACATGGTGGTGGAGACAATGCCTTAGTCCAAGATTTCGTCAAACTATTAAATGGTCATGAGTCATCGATTTCAGCTACAACAATTGAAGATTCAATTTATGGACACTTGGCTGTATTCTTAGCCGATGAGGCGATGGAGGAAGAACGAATCATTCGTTTTAGAGATCGCTTACCTGAAGATTGGCAAAACTAAGCGCATAGCCAATTGAGATAAAGATCTAAATACGCTAAAATAAACTCCATGTGGAAGGAAGGTTTCAAGCAATTATGAAATACATGGGTTTAAATGAAATACGTGAGGCGTATTTAAGTTTTTTTGAATCAAAGGGGCATTTACGTTTACCGAGTTTTTCTCTGGTACCAATTAATGATCCGTCTATTTTACTGATCAATGCGGGTATGACGCCCTTGAAGCCATACTTCACAGGCACAGCCGTACCACCTAAAGAGCGTGTGACGACTTGTCAAAAATGTATCCGTACACCGGATATTGAGCAAGTTGGTTTTACGGCACGTCATGGTACCTATTTTGAGATGCTGGGCAATTTTAGCTTTGGCGACTATTTCAAGCACGATGCGATTACATGGGCCTGGGAGTTTGTCACAGAACACCTCCACATGGAAAAAGATTTGCTCCATGTCACCGTCTACGAAGAGGACTTTGAGGCATATGACATCTGGAAGGATGTTGTAGGTGTAGATACGGATCATATTAGCCGTTTAGGTAAGGAAGATAACTTCTGGGAGCACGGTACAGGACCATCAGGTCCTTGTTCAGAGCTCTTTTACGACAGAGGCATTGAACATGGTTGTGGCGAAGACAGCTGTGGCGTGACCTGCGAATGTGATCGATTTATTGAGTTTTGGAACCTCGTGTTCACTCAATTTGATCGTCAAGCAGACGGTACATATTTACCATTAGAAAATAAGAACATAGATACAGGCGCTGGCTTAGAACGTATCGCCGTCTTGATGCAAGGGGTTAATAACCTCTTTGAAGTTGATACAGTGCGTAAAGTATTGGATAAAGTCTGCAGCATTGCAGGTATTGAATACGGTACGGACGAGAAGCAAGATGTGGCAATCAGGGTTATTACTGACCATGTCCGCTCTACGACTATGATGGTCTCAGATGGTATCTTGCCATCGAATGAGGGTAGAGGTTATGTCTTAAGACGACTATTAAGAAGAGCTGCCCGTTTTGGCCGTTTATTGGGTGTCAATCGTTTATTCTTAGATGAGTTGGTTCCTTTGGTGATTGAAGCATCAATGGAGGCTTATCCTGAACTAAAAGAACGTGAAACGTATATCTTACAAGTCATCTCAAGGGAAGAAGAGCGCTTTGAGAAAACCATCCATCAAGGTATGGGCTTATTAGAAGAAGCAATAGCAAAAGCCAAGGCTGGTGGCGATCAGGTTTTATCTGGAGATGAGGCATTCCGCTTACATGATACCTACGGCTTCCCATTGGATCTAACAAGAGAAATTGCAGCTGAGTCAGGCTTGGATGTAGACACCAAAGGCTTTAACGAACACATGCAACGCCAAAAAGAACAGGCTCGTGAGGCACTTGCTTCAAAGGGCGGTACTGCATGGGGTGGATCCAAATTGCCAGAGGAGTTAAGCTCGTTTGAAGCGACAAGCTTTACTGGTTACGATCGCTTTAGCATTGAAGGGTCTGTACTCTTTATTGGACTATTAGATAGCGAAGGCGGAGATATCGTAAGTACGCCATTTGCATCTACTGATGCCGATGTCATTTTAGTTAGTGATAAGACAGCGTTTTACGCTGAAGGTGGTGGACAGGTAGGAGATGTGGGTCGTATCTTTAATGACGATGCCTTATTAGACGTAAAGAACACAACAAAGACTGCTGAAGGGGTTTATCTACATCACGCTAAGGTCTTAAAGGGCAGCGTTAATGTAGGTGATAAGATCACATTGGCTGTAGACCGTGAAACAAGACTATCTACGATGCGCAACCACTCGACAACACACTTACTGCATAAAGCGTTAAGAACAGTCTTGGGTGAGCATGTTACTCAGGCAGGATCGATGGTGGATAGTGAACGCTTACGCTTTGACTTTGCACATTACCAAGCAATGACTAAAGATGAGATTGCTACAGTAGAGCGTTTAGTCAATGAAGCCATCTTAGCGGACTACCCTGTTACATCAGCTGTTATGGGCATTGACGAAGCCAAAAAGAGTGGGGCTATGGCCCTCTTCGATGAGAAGTATGGCGATGCTGTACGAGTCATCTCTATGGGAGACTACTCCATCGAACTGTGTGGTGGAACACACTTGACGCATACGTCTCAAGCAGGCTTGTTTAAGATCATCGTGGAACAGTCGATCGCATCTGGCGTAAGGCGTGTTGAAGCTGTCACTGGAAGACGCGCTTATGAACATTATTTCAAATTAGATCGTGAAGTGAAGGAAGCTGCTGATACATTAAAGACTTCAGCAGATGAACTCTTGCCTCGTATTGACCAGACATTAAATGATTTGAAATTACGCAACAGAACCATTCAAGAGTTGGAGGCGAAGCTTGCTAAGGCAGCTAGTGCTAACCTTATGGATGAAGCAGAACTTATTGGTGACATCAAGGTGCTCGTTGCAAAGGTTGAGGCAGCTTCTGCTGATGTGTTAAGAGATCTTACTACATCAACGAGGGATAGCTTAGGTCCATCTGTCGTCATGCTGGTTGCAGATACTGGTGGCAAATTGAACTTTGTTGCTTGTGCTAGTCCTGAAGCTATAAAGCTTGGTGTACACTCTGGAAACGTGGTCAAGACTGCAGCAACAGCAGCAGGTGGTGGCGGCGGTGGTAGACCAGATATGGCTCAAGCAGGTGGTAAGGATCCATCCAAGATTGATGAATCGATACAGGCTGCTAAAACCATGTTACGTGCAAGCTTGGAAGCGTAAGTTAAATCAGTTTAAAATGTGATGAAAGGACTAGAGGATGAAAGATTGTTTGTTTTGTAAAATTATAAAAGGTGAGATACCGTCTACAAAAGTGTATAGCGATGAACACGTCTATGTGTTTAAGGATTTACATCCTCAAGCACCGATCCATCACTTGATCGTACCACGGAAGCACTACGACGATGTACTCCAATTACATGAATCTGGTGATGCTGCAATTGTGTCTAGCCAAGTCTTAGATGCAGTGAGTAGCGTGGCAAAGAAAGAAGGCATTTACGATCGGGGTTTTCGTTTGATTAATAACTGTAAAGAAGAAGGTGGACAGACTGTAAAACACCTACACTTTCATCTTTTAGGTGGCGAGAAGCTAGATGAAGAAGGACTTTGATGTCTATAAAGATTAAATAAGGTGAAAAGCTAGACCAAGTCTTTATTGGTTCTAGCTTTTTTTCTGAAAAAAGCTTTGGATAGTAAACTTAGGCAGATTTAGTGATTTGCCATTTGTCGCACTTGACTAGAACGAGCCTTGCCTATATAATTGTTTTATTAATGCAAATGCGGTGTGTACCGTGCTTTGTCGCCGAGAGGAGGGAGAATATGTCAGAAGTCAGAGTAAAAGAGAATGAATCCCTTGACAGTGCACTGCGTCGCTTCAAGCGCTCATGTGCTAGGTCCGGCGTTCTAGCGGAAGTCCGTAAGAGAGAACACTACGAAAAACCCAGTGTAAGGCGGAAGAAGAAATCCGAAGCAGCTCGCAAGAGAAAGCATTGATCGTAGTTTACAAAAGATTCGTCTCTTTGTAGCTATACTTGATTAAGGGATACAATACAACCCGGTGACTCATACCAGAGGAACTGGGTTGTATTTCATTTTAGGGAGTGAGCAATTTTAATGGTAACTGGCCTACAGAAATGGAAAAACAGATCATTGTATTTAAGTTTAAGCGAGCAAGAGGCATTGCCCAAAAGCTTGTCTCGTCGTGTACTTACTTTAAGAGGAATAGGTCCTGATGAGACCTTAGAGATCTTAAGTGAGCGTATACCTGAATTGCTTGATAGTTTTTTATTGAA
>CAYXVJ010000186.1:2123-4109 GCA_964468675.1 uncultured Oscillospiraceae bacterium | reverse complement strand
CCGTAGTATTCTGCTTCGCCTGGAATGCCAATCTTTCTTTCAACGGTTCCAGAGGCGATGATGAGGGATTTGGCTTTATAGCTTGTACCATCAAAGGTAATGACTTCGTGGATGCTAGGACCAGGCTTAATCTCACTCACCATGGTGAAGATGTGTTCTGCACCAAATGCCAATGCGGACTCGAGCATATCTGTAGCCAGTTCTTGGCCAGTTACCCGGCCGTGGCCTGGGTAGTTTTCAATTTCACTCGTTACATTCATCTTGCCACCGGGCATAGGGTCAAGCATGGCTACTTTTAAACCACCTCGGCTAGCATATAAAGCTGAACTCATGCCAGCTGGGCCTCCGCCAATAATCACAACATCGTATAGATTCATGAAAAGCTCCTTTACAGTTACATGTTCCAATTCCTTATCATTATGCCAATACATGGACTAAAAACCAAGGTCTGGTAAAAAGATCCAGAAGTCGAACAAAAGTTCTTGACATGACCGAACATAAGTTTTATTATAGTGAAAAGAAAATATGTTCGCTACAAGCTGCAGGAGGAAAGAAGATGAGTGCATTGAATATTTTGTTTTATATATTTCTACTCGCGATCACAATGGTGTTGGTCTATGCAGTCGTATTACACAGTGCATACAAGAAAGCAGCCCAAGAAGAAATCCTAGAGCTCTTAGGTGAGTATGAAGAAGACTGTGAAGATGAAGACTTATACCATCAATCAACAGAGTATATGGATCTACAATATGCAGAATCAAAAGCAGTTTTCTATGACCTTGACGCTGCCTATGAGCTTGAGAGTGCATAAGTAAAAATTCTTGTACTTAAAATTAATTTCAATTATTCCATAAATGTTTGAATATGATACAGAGAAAAGAGAACACCGGAGCTTCTTGCTCCGGTGCTTATCTTTTCGTGATCTCTTTCACTTAAGGGGTACATCTGACGTGTATTGTCTTAGTGTTCCTATGCGTCATCCCAATCGGTGGATGATTCTCTCAATGCGTGGGTATTGCCGTTCTAAGTTGTAAGGCTCCGTGCTGATGATTAATACATCCATCCTTTCTGTTTTGTTTGACGTAAGTATCGGGCTATGCCCTCTAAACGATTATTATGGGTTACTCTTGTTAGGGAAGATACAAGCTTGTCAAACTAAGTGCTTGTAACTTCGGCTGATGACTGCTGAATCAATTCGTATAACAATATCTTTATTCAATTGTATACGGTCAATACCAGGCTCTACTGTGAACTTAACCTGTTCACTTGTGCTAGTACGGATCACTCTCCGTCAGATCACTGTCTTCCCTTGTGCTTTCATTATAAAGGCAGAAGGCTTGTAGATAGGATTGATATGAACTATATCTGCTATTTACTTTTGTGATACAATAATAGAGGTGCGACAAATGTAGGTGTCGCCTTTTTTATCTAGGATTTTGTGATATCATATATCAAATAATTATCAATTGATCTCAAAACCATTGCACGAGGAGAAATAACATGGCGTTGATTTTTGAACAGGAATCAAGGACTTTTAGTGAATACCTTTTGATTCCAAACTTAACGAGTACAGAGTGTAAACCAGAGAACGTCGACTTGAGAACACCGCTTGTTCGCTATAAGAAACATCAAGAAGACTCTAAGATGCACTTGAACATCCCGGTGACGTCTGCCATTATGCAGTCGGTTTCTGACTCTGGTCTGGCGATTGCACTGACAAGAAGTGGGGGACTATCTTTTATTTTTGGCTCTCAAGCGATTGAGTCGCAATGTGAGATGGTTAAAAAGGTAAAGAAGTTTAAAGCAGGTATCGTTGTTTCCGATACAAACCTTACTCCAGACCATACTTTAGCAGATGTACTCGAAATGAAAGAGCGTACTGGTCATGCTACCGTTTCGATTACCGAAGACGGTACATCAAACGGTAAACTTCTAGGCTTGGTTACATCTAGAGACTATCGCATCAGCCGTATGGAAACGGATGTA
>CAYXVJ010000186.1:0-2113 GCA_964468675.1 uncultured Oscillospiraceae bacterium | reverse complement strand
TATATGAAGATGATTCTGAAACCATGATTAAGATAAAAGAGTTTATGACAGCCTTCGATGACTTGATCGTGGCTAAAGACGGTATTACCTTAAGTGAAGCCAATGACATCATCTGGGCACATAAATTAAATCAATTACCAATTATCGATGAAGACGATTGCTTAGTAGGCTTGGTCTTCCGTAAAGACTATGAACAACATAAAGATAACCCACTAGAGTTATTGGATCCAAGCAAGCGTCTATTAGCCGCAGCTGGTATCAATACCCATGACTATAAAGAACGTGTACCAGCTTTAGTAGAAGCGGGTGCTGATGTACTTTGTATTGACTCTTCTGATGGTTTTTCTGAATGGCAAAAAATCACCATAGAGTGGGTGAAAGAAAACTATCCAAATGTACCAATTGGTGCAGGAAACGTTGTCGATGAAGAGGGCTTCCGTTACTTAGCAGATGCTGGTGCAGATTTTATTAAGGTCGGTATCGGTGGCGGTTCGATTTGTATCACCCGTGAGCAAAAGGGTATCGGTATGGGACAAGCAACAGCCGTCATGACGGTTGCCAAGGCTCGTGATGCGTACTTTGCAGAAACAGGTGAGTATGTACCGATTTGCTCAGATGGTGGTATCGTCTTTGATTACCACATGGCCATTGCTCTTGCGATGGGTGCAGACTTCCTCATGCTGGGTCGTTACTTCGCAAGGTTTGATGAGAGCCCAACAAGAAAACTCTTTGTGAATGGTAACTACGTCAAAGAATACTGGGGCGAGGGTTCGAACCGTGCTAGAAACTGGCAGCGTTATGGTTATAAGAGCACTAGCGGCAATATGATCTTTGAAGAAGGCGTGGATTCTTACGTACCTTATGCAGGTTCCTTAAAGACCAACCTTTCTGCAACCATTGCCAAATTAAAATCAACGATGACCGCTTGTGGTTCCTTGAGCATTTCAGAGTTCCAGGATAAGGCAAGATTGGTCACTGTTTCAGCAACCAGTATTGTTGAAGGCGGTGCACATGACGTCATTGCCAAAGACGGAGATTACATGAGCTAAAGGCATTCGTGCCAAGCACACGAGACAAGAACGATTGCCAATTCGGACCGCTTGTTGTATGATTTGGCATGTTCAGATGAAACGAGATTGCACCCGCAAACAAGGCGATCTCGTTTTACGCATTGTTTAAAAAGATATGAAAATGGTCCTTACTATTTTGCTAGGACAAGAAATATTCCATGAGGAGATAAAAACATGGCAGAACAACTTTATGAATTAACATTAAGTGGTGTAAACCGCTTGAAAGATGAACTAGACCATCGTAAAGTCAATTTACGTACAGAAATCGCAGAGCGCATTAAGGTCGCTTTATCTTTCGGTGACTTATCCGAGAACTCAGAATACGATGATGCGAAGCAGGCTCAAGGTGAGAATGAAGCACGTATTATGGAGATCGAAGGTGTTTTAAAGAATGCTCGCGTCATTGATGACGAAGAAATTTCAAAGACAAACGTAACCATCGGTTGCCAAGTCACTTTATTAGATAGCGAAACAGATGAAGTATCGCTATACACCGTTGTCAGCCCCAAAGAAGAAGATATCCTAGAAAATAAGATATCGACTGAATCACCTGTGGGCGCTGCTATTATGGGCAAAAAGAAAAATCAGATTGCACAGGTTAAAACACCACGCGGTATTCTTAAATACAAGATCATTAAGATCGAAGTACCAAGTAACTGATTTTTGCCTTAAGGCGTAGATATAATGATGGTGAGGAACAATGACAGATAACAATGTAAGACCGGATACAAGTAATCAACAGATGGATGTCCGGATGGAAAAACTTGAAGCATTACAAAACAGTGGCAATGATCCATTTGAGGTGGTGAAGTACGATGTATCGCACCATGCAACGGATATTCTAGAGAACTTCGAAGCCTTAGAAGGCCAAGAGGTTAGAATTGCTGGTCGCTTGATGAGCAAGCGTGGTATGGGTAAAGCTAGTTTTTGTGATGTGGCAGACCGTAGTGGACGCATTCAAACGTTTACAAAATTCGATGTTTTGGGCGAAGCACCGTATGCTGCTTGGCAGACACTCGATTTAGGTGACTGGGTTGGTATTC
>CAYXVJ010000185.1:0-4130 GCA_964468675.1 uncultured Oscillospiraceae bacterium | reverse complement strand
TTATTTTTCTTCAGATCGTTTGCGATCTGGTCTAGGAATTGTCTATTTCCATCATCGTTATGAGCTGCACTACGACTTCCGTGTGACGAAGCATAAACTGCAAAGAAAGACCCTCTATCTTCACGATCTAAGGTTATATCGGCAAACTGCTCTTCGCGTTGCCCCGCAATGCGGCCGTCCAAGTAAAACGAGTCGACTGCGCCGACACTCGGTGTATAACGTGCGGTCACTGTTGTCGCAAGCCTGGTATTTCTGGCCATCTGGTCCTCCCGAATCTAAGGAAGCAAAAGCGCCTCCATAAATAAACTTAGTTGTCTGTAATTGTATCATAGCTCTAAGCCTTCTAATGATAGATAGACTTACAAATCTATGACGTTCTTTTTATTATACACCTATTTACCGTAGGTGGAATTCACAATTTATGATAGTGCTTACTATTAAACACAACGCCTATCATAAACAAGCGACCTTCGCGATAGCGTTTCTTCATTCTACTAAGCAAAGTGCTTTGCCTATCCTTCTCTTGGCTAGCCAGGCTACTGCGCATCAGATCAAAACTACCGCTTTGTCTATAAAAGCCTAGGTTATACAATTCTTCTTGTGTGTGCGTCTTAAAGACCTCATCTAAATACTCATCTTCACAAGCAAATGCAATGGCATAGACAAGTAAATAAACCAAGACATCATCTGCTGGTCTTTGAACCGGATCTTGCGAGCTAAACATACTCAAGTAACGCTTAAAACCCAAAGCCTGGTGTAAGGCACGGTGACCATCACTGGAAAGAGATCTAATATTCAGGCTAATCATCGTCATCGCTATGGCTGGAATGAAAATCAATAAGAACAACCAATTCCATGTTAAAACAAATAAGGTTATGGTAATAGCAACATAGATCACGATCAGTACAAAAAAGAGTAAACCTCGGCGCATATGCTTATCAAAAAGACCTTTTTCACTCAATTCTTCTTTAACTGCCTTCGCATAATCCGCTAAGACTTTGTAATAAAGCGTAGAATATTCACGAGTCCTACTCATCTTCTCCAGCTGAGAGGGTGTAACACCTTCTTGATTCAAGCCAAGCTCTTCTAAAGCTAGATACACCACATAACTTGCTTGATCTAACTGGACTGCACCTTTACGACCATAAACAGTCCAGCGATTTGTATACTCGTTATAACGATCTTCTTTACTAATCAGAGGCTCACCAAGCTCATTTCCTTCTTCATCTAGAGCTGGTCCTGCCAAAGAGAAAACATTTTTCTCGTATTGTAAGATACCTTTAGCCGTTAACTCGATAAAGACTGAATAGATATCTTGTCCGGTCACCTTACGCTTTAGTAAGAAACTAAGACCAGATGGTGATATGCCTAGTGGCGAGTATTGATAAAAGAAATGCAAACGTCCTTGCCTGCCCTGCCACAAATCAATGGCATAAACAACTAGTATTACCATTGCTGCGGCTAGCAGTAGTGCAATCACAATAAACAGAGCATATTGGTCAATCCAGCCACTTAAGCGATCAATCGTTTCTTCTCTCGTTTGAATATCTTGTAATTGCTTGTCCAATTCTACTTGAATCAAACGATCTTCTGTCACAGGAATATCCGGGAAAGCTGCCTCGGGATAGCCTAAGACGAGTTCGAAAGGTGTCTTACCTGAGGCATTAAACAATTCAAGTCGAACTTCATTCTTGCCCGTAGCAATGTTATAGCTCACAGGATTTTGCCAGCGATAGAGCGGATACAAGGTAAAGTTTAATGGTATGCCACCTGCTGGATCTGGAAATAAAAAGACAGCCTCCAAGTGATCTAACTGGTAGTGCTCACGTTCGTCCACCAAAGTTCTTCTTATAACACCTAGATCTTGGTAGCGTTCCACAGCCGCTTTAACTTGGTAGTGCACCGATACTCTAACTTTACTGCCCTTCGGAAACACCGTTATTAAATGAAAGCTTTCTTCAGTGCTGCTTCTCACTTGGCGGTATTGTGCTTCAAGACCTAGTTCAGGATCAGTAGTTTGTTCACCATTTTGTTTTAAGACTTCTTTAGGTATAGAGAAGCCATCACCTGTATCCATGGATAGCATGACTTGTGTGATTTCAAGACTAGCAGCTTGCCCATACGCAAAATGACTGACAAAGGACTGCATCTCTTGATTGACAATGAACTCCATTTGGTCATTTACATACAGTGTGCCATCACTGCTAAAATTATGCTCTAAATAAGCCTCCGTGATATCGATCACAGAGGATTGCTGTTCGCCTTGATTGATCAAAGCCCAGTTTGCTGCCGTTACATTTTGTTTGAAAACAAAATGTACGAACATCAACAGTAGTAAAGCTAGACATATACGCTTTTGAATAAACCATTGCCCCCTTTTAGATAAGGATACCAATCTTTATCTGATGACCAGATCATTTTAACATATCGAGTAATATCCAAAGTGAAAATCAACACAAACCACAAGCTGCACAAGCAGAAGGTGCGATCGCTGTCCCACCAAGGCCCGTTTCACGTAGACTCGTTGGTAAGTTTTGGCCCACCTGCATGGTAACCAAGATCATTTCATCTAATGGCACAATATTAGATAAACCAGCAAGGCTCATTTCTGCTGCTAAAATGGCATTGGCAACACCCAACGCATTTCTTCTTTGGCAAGGTGCTTCTACAAGACCACCGATTGGATCGCAGACCAAACCCAATACATTTTGCAAGCAAGTTGATGCACTACTCAATTGCTCATGGATCGTTCCACCTTGGAGCGCAGTTACTGCACTAGCCGCCATAGCTGCTGCAGAACCAGTCTCTGCTTGACAGCCGCCTTCAGCGCCAGAAACCGAACCATGTGCGGTAATCAGCATGCCAATGGCTGCTGCGTTATATAAGGCTACAACCATCGCTTCATCGTCATAGTCATATAATTCAGCTAAGGCGATTAAGGTGCCTGGTACAATACCAGCAGCTCCTGCAGTAGGTGCTGCTACAATCAGTCCCATGGATGCATTGACTTCAAGTACACCCATAGCATAAGTTGACGCACGACTGATTAAGCTACCCGATAGAGGTGCATTGCCACTTTTTTCTTTTTGATCTATTTGCTGCTTTAATATTTTTGCCTCACCACCGATTAAGCCACCAATGGACTTCCTAGGTGCATCTAGTGCATCACGAACGGACGCCTTCATAATCGACCAGGCGCGTCCCATGAGGGCCATGCATTCTTCTTTGCTCCTAGAGAACAAATGCATTTCACGGCGTATCATTAGCTCCCCTATGGATAAGCCCGTCTCTTGTACTGCTTTTGTTAACTCTTTCGTATTGTGAAAGTCTAGTAGATCGGTATCTATACCTTCTAACTCTTTTTGATCTGTCACCTTACCACTGCTGTTTGCGGCAGCATCAAGCGTTGGGATAATGATGGCTTGCTGAACAGATTCCAATTGATTCAACTGCTCACTCACCGCTACGGGTAAGACTTCATCTGTCTCCAGAATCATGTAAGCACGCTTCCCTTTTTGCTCACGATATAAACGCATGAAGGCAATGTTAATCTTGTGCTCTGCTAAAACGTTTGTTAACCTTGCAACCACACCAGGGCGGTCTATATGGTGGATTAAAATCGTGTTATAGCTGCCTGTAAATTCAATATCAACGCCATTGATTCGTCGGATAACCGCTCGTCCACCTCCGACGGATTCACCTCGGATGGTTACAAAACTCGTGTCTCCTCTTAGAATTAAATCGACCGTATTAGGATGAACCGTTTCATTTTCAAAATCAAAATCAAAATTGATATCGATGCCACGTTCTTTGGCAATTTCAAAACTATCCCTGATTCGTTCGTCATCTGCGCGCATACCAAGGATGCCTGCAACGAGTGCACGGTCTGTACCGTGCCCTTGATAGGTTCTAGCAAAGCTCCCATAGAGCAAGAACTTTGCACTCTTTACTTGACCATTCATCATCTGACTTGCCAGTAAGGCGATGCGAAGCGCACCTGCGGTATGAGAACTTGATGGTCCAATCATGTTTGGACCGATAACATCAAGGGCACTAATTTCACTTGGCTTTGGCATAAAAACTGTCCTAGCTTTCTTTCTTCATAGATTAGTTCTAACAGCTATTCACTT
>CAYXVJ010000184.1:0-4143 GCA_964468675.1 uncultured Oscillospiraceae bacterium | reverse complement strand
GCCATGCCAAGAGGTGTAAGCGCCTGGCCATGGATAAGTACCGCGAACAAGATTATGTATATCTAAAGCTGAGCGATCAAAATCAATCAAACCATCTTCTCGCTTCAATAATTTGACATAACTAGCGTCCTCATGTGCTTGTGGCGTAGGCTTGATCTTACCTTCGGCATACGCGATCAAAGCATCACTTATTACACTTGCACCAAGCAAAGACAAGCGTTCACTGAGCAAATCGGTCGTGATGTACTCAGGGATTTCAATCTCTTCTTTTAAGAGGATGTCACCATGATCCATTTCATCATCCATGAGCATAATACTCACACCTGTGTTTGGATCACCATTTATGATGCTCCAGTGCACGGGCGATGCACCACGGTATTTAGGTAATAAAGATGCATGGACGTTCACAGGTCCATATTTAGGTGCTGCTAGAACCATGGACGTTAAAATTCTACCGTAAGCTGCAGTCACGATAAAATCAGCATGACATGCCCTGATGCGATCTAAAAAAGCAAGGTCTCTCACCTTCTCAGGTTGCCATAAATCTAACCCCAGCTCCATTGCTTTTTTAGCAACTGGTGTAGGCAAAAGTTCACGCTTCCTACCTTGTGGCCTATTGGGTTGACTGATGACCAGTACGACCTCAAAGGCTTCATTTTGGGCAAGAGCTTCTAAGATTGGTACGCTAAATTCAGGCGTACCCATAAAAATAACACGATAACTCAAGTGGTGATCAACTCCCCTATGACTTTGTCTATGAATAAAATACCATCTAAATGGTCATTTTCATGAGCAATGACATTGGCCATGAGTTCTTCTGTATCCATTTCAAAGAACTCACCATGACGGTCTTGTGCCCTAATCTTGATCTGGTAAGGACGTTCTACATCCCCCCACTTATCAGGTATGCTAAGGCAGCCTTCCTGGCAAATCTGAGTGCCTGAGGTTTCGAGAATTTCCGGGTTTACAAACACAAGGAGACCCTGGCCGTCTTCTTCCTCTTCATCGTGTAAATCTACAATAAAGATGCGTCTTAATACACCTACTTGAGGTGCAGCAAGACCTATCCCATTCCCCACATCTTCAAGGGTTTCGATCATATCATCGATTAACATTTGGGTTTTAGGTCCAAAGTCTGTTACGGGTTTTGCGACTTTGCGTAAAACATCGTCGCCTTCTTTTACAATATTCCTTATGGCCAAAATAAAGCCTCCTGTATAGAAATACGCATGAAACCATGCGTTTAGCTAACTAATTATACCATGAAGTAGAAACGAATTTCGTATGTGTACTAGGCGGGATCCAATTCAATAGATAAGCGAACATCTGTATCCAATTTGATGCGGCTTAAGTATGAAAAGACCCTTGCCAAATAATATGCATCATCTGATTTCAAGGTAAACTGCCAGCGGTAACGGCGATTTAAACGTTTCAGTCGAGAGCGGCTCATCGGTGTAAATGAAATTTGCTCTTCTTTAAAAGAACGACTTGAAAAGTCGATAGCTATCTGTCTTAACTCATGGCAGCTATCTTTGGCTAGTCTATCGTCAAAACTAGATACCAGTACAAGACCCATTGTTGCGTACGGTGGATACATCATTTTTTGGCGATACAATATTTCGTCATGGTAAAACGAATCGAAATCGTGGTTCAGTGCATGCTTTAAAGCAAAATCATCAATGTCATACGATTGGACATAAACCTCACCAGCTAAATCCTTGCGGCCAGCTCGTCCTGCCGCTTGCGTGATCAACTGAAAGGCTCTCTCTTTAGCTCTAAAGTCATTTTGTAACAATAACTGATCCGCCATTAAAATACCGACCACAGTCACTTGTGGAAAGTCATGGCCTTTAGCGATCATTTGCGTACCTAAGAGTACATCCGCCTCTTTCTTACGAAATGCTTCGATAATCTCTTGATGTGAACCGCGTCCTACCGTGGTGTCTTGGTCCATACGTAAGATGGTCTGTTCAGGAAATACTTCCTTGAATAAGCTTTCTACTTGTTCTGTACCCACACCAATGGCCTGCATACTGTCTGTCTTACAATGCGTGCAGATTGGCTCTGCCATTTTTGTTAAACCACAATAGTGGCATTGCAGGCTATCAGGTCTATCTCTAAAGCTCGTGTGATACGTCATGGCTACAGAGCAATTGGGACATATAACGGATTGCCCACAGTCTTGACAAAGCCATACACCTGCAAAACCTCTGCGGTTCAAAAACAAAATCGCTTGTTCTCCCCTATTAAAGCACTCTTCTAGTGCACGCTCTAACTGAGCACTAAAGACGGAGTAATTCCCTCTCTTATGCTCTTCTCGCATATCCACGATATGTGTTTTAGGCAAGACAGCTGTACCAGGGCGTTCCGGTAAATCTAACAAAATCGATTTACCGATCGTGGTTCTATAGTAACTTTCAACATCAGGTGTGGCAGAACCAAGGCACAAAATAGCATCCTTATCCCTAACACGAAGCCTTGCAATGGTTCTTGCATGGTACCTTGGCTTCATCTCAGATTGATAACTAGTCTCTTGCTCTTCATCAATGACGATACAGCCAATGTTTTGTAATGGGCTAAAAATAGCAGACCTGGCACCGACAACCAGCCTAACTTCTTGCCTTAGAATGCTTTGCCACTGATCGTAGCGTTCCCTGGCGGTAAGCCTTGAATGGATAATTGCGACATCCTTGCCAAAACGAGCTTGAAAGCGATCTGTCATTTGAGGTGTTAAGGATATTTCAGGTACTAAAACTATCGCAGTCTTACCCTTCTCCAAGACCTTGGCTGCTAACTGTAAGTAGACTTCTGTCTTACCAGATCCCGTGATTCCTTTTAACAAGTATTCTTTAATCCGTCTTTGGTCTTTTCCATCTACAGCGTTTTGCAGCTGTTCTAAAGCCTCTTTTTGACTGCTGGTCGGGACAGGCGGTGTGGTGCGTGATATAGACGGTTCTTTTACATCCAGTACAATTTCACGCTTAGAGAAAAGTAGCCAGCCTTTTTTCTTTAATGTATTCAGCGTAGATATGCTCACTTGGCACGAGGCTAAGATATCACTAACAGATGATTCACCGTAAGTTATTAAATACTCTAGCACATGGACTTGCTTCATGTAACGGATCGATCCACTGTTGAGCTGATCTAAAACCTCTTCTGTATTAATCACATAAGCCGTTCGTTCCACTCGCTCCTTAACGGTACTTCCAGCTCCTGGAGGCAACATAAGTTTTGCCGCCTCACCGTATGTGCAGCTGTAGCGAATGCGCATTTGAGCAATCAAATCTAATTGATCCTCATGCAAGACCTGATAATTTTCTTTTACTGTTGTGATTTCTTTATACGAGATCGATTCATCTGCATTATCTAATTTATCTAGTATGCGCCAAACATAGGCTTCTTCATCTCGATTGCCTCGACCAAAGGGGACTAAAATAGGCATACCTACTTGAAGTACAGGTATCAAGGATTCATGTACTTTGTAGGTATACAGTTTATCAAAGGCAAGTGTTGCTTCTTTTAAGAATACTTCAGCGTACATGAATCATTGTCCTTTCTAAAACGATTGCATCATACCAAAGAAGTCCATTTGTGCAGAATCTGGCAAGTCTTTCAGCACTCCTGCATCATCTAAGTTAGCGATTGCAGATTGACCTAAGCCTGCACGGAAGGCTAAGTCTTCTTTGGATTTAAACTCACCATCTGCTCGAGCTTTTACGACTTGCTCTGCCATGGTTGTGGAGAAGCTTTGGATAATGTCCATGGGTGGTCTAATAACACCCTTTTCAATAATCTTGAAGCGCGATGCTTCTGAATCGTACAAACTAATCGGTAAGAATTTGATACCACGATGGAGCATCTCTTCTACCAGTTCAGTGATGTAGTATTGCTTTTGCTCTTTTACATTACCATCTCTAAGGCTAAACGAGCCTCTTAAGCGTTCTCGCTGCCTGATCGTATGTTCTAAATCCCCGCACATAATCTTATAGTCAAAGTCATCTGCACGTACCGTAAAGTAAGCTGCATAGTAGGCTTCTGGATGGTAAACCTTATACCAAGCAATACGCAATGTAGACATGACGTAAGCTACGGCGTGTGCCTTAGGGAACATGTATTTAATCTTCTTACATGAGTCGATGTACC
>CAYXVJ010000183.1:0-4179 GCA_964468675.1 uncultured Oscillospiraceae bacterium | reverse complement strand
CGAACCGTTCGCTTGGGCTGCTGATTCTACAGATATAAATGCCATGTTAGCAGAGTTTGTTTCAATATCAGCAAAGTCTGTTGTGGCTACCACTATCGACGATCCTGCAAAATATGGCTTGGACGATCCTGCATATGAGTACACACTCTATACAGCTGGCGAAGAGGTCACTTTGAGCTTTGGTAATGAAGAATCCAGTGGTATCCGTTATTTAAGCGTTTCAGGTAGAGATGAGTTGATGACGGTATCCATGAGTACATTTACTTTGATTGATCGTCCTCAGGTAGAGCTGGTTGATTCCTTCGTCACTTTAATCAACATCGCAGACGTTGGTCAGATACAATTGACAACACCTGAAAAGCATTACGATATGGAGGTATTCCATCCATCAAATGCTGAGTTAGAAGAAGATGAAGATTTGGATTACATCTATACCATCAATGGTCAGGATGCCAGCATAGTAAACCGTTCTGGAGACTATTACTTCCGTAAGGTGTATAGTGGTATCCTATCGCTCATGGTAGATGGTGAAGATCTTGATGCCACACCTACGGGGGATGCGGTATACGAAGTAGTCATTACTAAGCGTACAGGTGACAAAGAGAGTATTTCATTTGATCTGTATCCAAGAAATGAACAGTCATTTTATCTCTTTAAAGATGGCGAATACACTGGTTTCTTCACCAGACGAAATCGCGTAGATAACGACACAGCAAACTTGTCCAACTTAGGTCTGCTTCAGCTCTTAGAGCGTATGGAGATCGCTATGGACAACCATGTTGACGGGAAGTACATTTTCCCTGATGATTAAAGAGATTATTAGCCGATAAGTGGAGTAGAGTAACATGGCCAAAGGCCCACAACGAAAAAAGAAAACAGCAAGACGTATATCACCGTTTACCGTTTTGCTTATCCTAACCGCAGTCTTGACAGTCTTGACTGCGGCTGTTGTGATTGTACAAAACTTTGATATTAGAGCCGATGGAAAAAAAGAAATTACGGATGCTCCTGCAGGCGAGTTAAGTTTTACTGTAGACAGCAATGAAGCAGATCAGCTCTATGCTTTTTCTAGTAATAGAGTGCTCCAAGTTGGCCCTGGTAAAATTGAACTTTTAAATTTAAGTGGTAGTGTAGAGGATGAGGTGACAAGTAACATCACCTCGCCTCGCGTACTGCAATCCAATAAGCATGCCTTTGTCTTTGATTTAGGCTCACATCAATACTTCCTATTTGATTCATCGGGCTTACTTTATAATGCTGTGAGTGACGATATCATTGAAGCCGCTGCAATTAGCAGTACAGGGCATGTGGCCTTGATCTTGGATAGACCCAATACAAACGGTGTGTTACGTGTATTAGATGAAACAGGTGAACTACTGATGGAGTGGGTATCACTAGATTCAAGAAGTTCAGGTTATATCATTATGACAAGTTTTGCAGAGGATGGTTCTTATATTGACGTATCCTTACTAAACACAAACCGCGCTGAAACTCAAAATCAAATCAATCGCTTCAGCTTAGATGAAGACATGATTGGTGAGCGTATCGCTCAATTCCAAATTGGTGACAAATCACCTATTTTACAGATTGTGAATCATGGTCAAAAAGCTGCCTTTATCTCTGAACGTAAGGTTACTGTGGCCGATGGGGGGCAGGTCTTAGATGGTGTAGAGTTTGCTCACATTGAAGCCGTTACAGCTACAGATAAGGGATTGGCATTACTAGCAACAGATACGGTCGGTAGCCGTTATGGCTTGTATATCCTTAGCGATTTAGCCTCTAAAAATGCAGGCACACCTTTAATGCTCGGTGAACTGACAAAAAGTCCTGTTAGTCGTGGACGCTATACAGCGATTGCTGATGGTTCTATCGTTTGGCTGGTGACAGATGGTAAAATAGATGCAGCAAAGTCGTTTGACTTAAAGTCAGATGTATACCATTTTGACATCGACGAAAAAGGGCACATTCTAGCAGTTACAGCAACTGAAGTCAGACGTATCGTGCCTTAAGAGGTGCTACTTGGAACTTGAACTAAAATATCAAATCCTAGATGAAAATGTTGTTTTGCCTTTAACCCAGGCATCTTTTTGGTCCCCATATTCATTTCAATTAGAAGCTAGCCAAAGCCTTAATATGATGGCACGCTACTACGATACCAAAGATTTCAAATTGGCATCGATCGGTGCAAGTCTTCGTATTCGACAAGAAAATTCAACGACACAACTCACACTAAAACTGCCTGCTCTGGACAATCAAGCAAGCGATACTACAGAGGCTCTATTTGTACGTCAAGAATTCCAGTGGACATTGGATTTATCTAGCAATATACAGCAAATCGAAGCAGAAGCGTTTAGTATATTACTAGATAATTATGCACAGTTGCCATCTAGTATTCAAAGTATTTTAGATCAAGAGCTCGTATTTTCTTTGATTTATGAAGCACGTTTCAAACGTCAAGTTTATTATTTGCATCGTGCAGATCAACGCTTTGAACTCTCATTTGATCAAGGGCACTTAAATGGCCGATATGCTAATGAAGAGATCTTTGAAATGGAAATTGAATTAAAAGAAGGACAGGAAAACTGTCTATTAGAGCTTGATGCCATTGTAAGTGGGGTGGATGGACTATGCCCCCAAAATTTGAGTAAGGCAGCAAGGCTAGCACGTTTATCAACGATAGACTTAGTTGTTGTTGGGGCAGGAGCAGCAGGTGTGTCTACAGCCTTGGCATACCGTGAAAAAAGACCTACGGATTTGATTTATTTAATTGACGCCAATCTTGATCCCGCACGAAAGCTTGCTGCTAGTGGCAATGGTCGCGGTAATTTACTCAATTTAGACATACAAGACAGGCACTATCACCATGCCGAGGACTTAGCAGATCCAGCATTCATCAAGACATTTTTAAAGCATACGAGTCCTAATCAAGTGCGTGAGCGTTTTAGGTCGTATGGCCTTTACACAAGAGTCGAAGATGGACGTGTTTATCCTTATAGCTATCAGGCTAAATCAGCTGTCCAAGCACTTATGTATCCACTCGAGACAGATCCACATACTTCGATATGTACGAATACTGTGGTAGTAGATGTGGACGTAAAAACTTCAGTAAGTGAAAAACGATTTGTTGTGACACTGGATAACGGGGAAGTATTACTGGCAAAGCAGCTTGTCTTAGCCTGTGGTGGTGTGGCGAGCCCAAAACTTGCTAAAGTGAATAATATGTACGATCTGGCAGCTAAGCTAGGTCACTTTGTGACAAAAAGATATCCAGGTCTTGTTCAATTAAAAGCCAAAGGTTTGCCTAAAAGATTATCGGGTCAACGGGTACAAGCCGAGACGACGGTCCTTAGTGACGGACAGCAGCTTGCAAATGACTACGGTGAGCTTTTATTTACCGATTACGGCTTATCAGGTATCCCCATACTGAATCTATCTCATTATGTATCTAAAGCACTTGCTGAAGGACGAAGCGTTGAGCTTAGTATCAATTTATTGGCGGATTTAGACCAAAATGAGCAAGATCACTTTGTAGAGCAGCGCTGTCAAGCTTTTCCAGACTTAAAGGTGCAAGCATTTGCACAAGGTTTGCTCAGTGAAAAGGTAGCAGGTGCACTCGTGACTCTAGCAGAGGTAGGAGACGAGCGATCCTTAAGGGATTTAAGTGTTCAAGAGAAAATTCGTTTGCAAGGCCTTTGTACTAATTTAACTGTAGCCATTCGCGAGACAAGAGCTTACGATTTTGCTCAGATTAGTTGTGGCGGTGTGTCCACATTTGAAGTAGATCCAAAAACCTTTATGTCCAAGATGGTTCCAGGTTTATTTATCTGTGGTGAACTCTTGGATGTCCACGGAGACTGTGGTGGCTATAACTTGTACTTTGCCTTTAACAGTGGTGAGATGGCAGGACATGCAGCAGCCTTAAGGGAGGAGAGCTTATGAAGTGGACCCGTGATCCATCCAGAGCTGCTGGTATGCCAGATACTGTTATGGCTGTTATTTTAGAATTATATCAAGAGATTTTTAGACTCGCTAAGGACTTGGGTTTAGATTTGTATTACTTAAGTAGACAATGGGGGGAGCGAGGTGAAGGTTCTAGTATGGCCTTAAGTAGAGCTCATTTTGATAGCCTCATTCTGGAAGCTGATAGAACATTAGATCCAAAGCGTTATTTTTTGCAAC
>CAYXVJ010000182.1:3770-4222 GCA_964468675.1 uncultured Oscillospiraceae bacterium | reverse complement strand
ATTCCGCGCTTAAAGAATGATGCAGAAATTGAAGTAGCCCGTCTCCTCGACCGCTATGGCGTTGAATGGCGTTACGAACCCAAGACCTACCCCGTTGAGTGGGACGATGACGGTCGTGTCACCATGGCTTTTAGCCCTGACTTTTATTTAACTGAATTTGATACCTACTTAGAGTTGACCACCATGGATCAACGCTACGTTACTACTAAAAATAAGAAAGCGCGCAAAGCCAAAGAGCTGTATGGTGTGAATGTCAAAATCGTATACAGAAAAGATTTTGAAGATATCATCGCTAGGCGCGAATTCGAGGAATAAACAATGCATACAGATGATGACAGTAATAAAGAAAATCTAGCAATAGAACTTGATGTTCTCTTTTCTGAAGCAAAGATCAAAGATCGAATCGAAGCCTTAGGTAAGGAAATCACCAACGATTACAAAGATATAGAACA
>CAYXVJ010000182.1:2943-3760 GCA_964468675.1 uncultured Oscillospiraceae bacterium | reverse complement strand
GGTTGCCATGCTAAAAGGCTCTCTTTACTTCTTAGCAGACCTTGGCCGCGCAATCGACTTAAATCTCACCTATGACTTCATCGGTATTGGTACCTATGCCAGTGATAAGCAAACAACGGCCATTGTGAGGACAACGAAAGACATCGGTTTAAATATAGAAGACCGTGATGTCCTGGTCGTAGAAGAAATCATAAGGACAGGGCTTACCACCAATTACATGATCGATTATTTAAAGGCGTTCCAGCCAAGATCAATTTCATTATGTACTCTATTAATCAATCCTGAACAACAGTTAATTGACCTTCCATTAAAGTACTCTGGATTCGAAATCGATTACACGAGGGTTATTGGCTACGGTATGGACTATAAAGAATGGGGACGAAATCTTCCCTTTATCGCCAAACTTGACCCAGGGCAGATCAAGACTCGCGGATTGAAGCGGTTTATTGCAAAAGAAGAATAAATTAAGACTTAAAAAAGCGGCTACCACCTTTTGGTGATAACCGCTTCTATATTAGAGAGCTCCAACGAACCGTATATCCGTATCTGCAATCCATTACATGAAACTTTTGTTATCTGATGCTTTAAACTTCGAGGTCTGTGTTGCTGATCTTCTTGTGAAGTACTAAGCTAAATAGTCAGTTCCAGCTCACATATTCGTTATTCAAAGTTCAAACTTGCTAGTCGTATTGTTGTATGTGTTTCACTACCCATCTGTTCTGCTCATCCATTGGGGATGCACTCATAGGTGCTTTTCAACATTCAGTCCCATTTCCGTGTAACATGCGAATTGATATCGCTTCGAGAAATCATGCTC
>CAYXVJ010000182.1:0-2933 GCA_964468675.1 uncultured Oscillospiraceae bacterium | reverse complement strand
TGCCTGCATGATCGAAGGTAATTGTCCTTCTTAATCGATCTCCCGTCTTCTGAGCAGTTCGGGTTTTCCACGGACATTCTGATTATGAATGCATGTGATCACTTGTCAAGTTACTAACGATTAGCCATTTCATCTCCACTATAATAAGTGGCGCTTGCAGTTCCAGTGCTGTGTATTCCCTGGAGCTCACTTACACTATACAAGCTCCAAAGGGATAAAGCTGTAACATATGTAACATGTCGGCATTCTTATTCAATAAAGAAGCATTTCTTGTCACATTAACTATATAGGGCTAATAGCTCCTATTCTGTTTCCACCTCTCCTGGGAAAAAGCGGTTCAGTAGCTGGCACAAACCATAGATAATGGATAAGACAATAAAGACTGCAGTAAAGCCTACACCCATAATAATTAAGGCGTCGATCAAGATACTATCTGTCAGCAAAGATCCTCCCTCTTTTAATGGAGTTAAGCCAGACGCTGCAATAAACAATTGATTCAATCCTAGAAATTTCATCTTCTTCCTCCCTTCTATGCCAACATGGCTAGTATGACAGCAGCTGCGATAATGGACCCGATCTGACCGGACACATTAGCACCGATTGCTGGCATTAAGATAAAGTTCGTCGGATCTTCTTCTTGAGCAACCTTCTGCGCAATTCTAGCCGACATCGGGAAGGCTGAAATACCACAAGCACCAACGATTGGATTGATCTTGCGCTTCAAGAATAAGTTGACGACTTTAGCGAAAATAACGCCACCTGCTGTATCAAAGATAAATGCTACTAAGCCAATGCCTAGAATTAAGATCGTTTGTATGGTTAAGAAATTCTCAGCTAGCATCGTCGAACCGATAACTAAACCTAATAGTAAAGTGACAAGATTAGATAGCTCATTTTGAGCTGACTTCGATAAGCGTTCTAATACACCACACTCACGAATGAGGTTACCGTACATCAAACCACCAACGAGTGGCACTGACATCGGTGCAATAAAGCCCGCAACCACAGTAACTGCGATCGGGAATATAATCTTAGTTGTTCTAGAGATTTCAATATCAAACTTAGCATCCATACGGATCATGCGCTCTTTTTTCGTTGTTAGCGCTTTAATGACCGGCGGTTGGATCAATGGAACCAAAGCCATGTACGAATACGCAGCGACCGATATGGGTGCAATGAAGCGCTCCGCAAAGAGTCTTGCCACGTATATCGAGCTCGGTCCATCTGCTGCACCAATGATGCCGATAGCTGCTGCCTCCCTGATATTAAAAAGGCCGGTCAATTCGCCTACAATCGCAGCAATTAACATTGCAACGAAAATACCGAATTGCGCGGCAGCTCCAAAGAACAACATAACCGGTTGTTTTAGTAAGGGTGAGAAATCAATCATCGCACCCACACCGACAAAAATGAGAATCGGAAACAACTCATTTACAATGCCTGCATTATAAAGGGTTGTGAGGAAACCATCTTCTGCGACTGCAGCGGATAATGGTATATTTGCCATAATCGCTCCAAATCCCATCGGTAACAGTAACATCGGTTCATATTCCTTCTTAATCGCTAATACGATTAAGACTAGGCCGATTAGAATCATCACTCCTTGTTGCCAAGTGAAGTTCAAGAAACCTTCGGCCAACTGACGGAAAATAGCCATAACATTCTCCCTTCTCGGATCAAAAGATTCAACTGGTTCAGATTATAGCATAAGTACTTACAGTTTTAAGCAAGTATTCTTTGAGCAAAAAGCAAAGCACAGGTGAAATACATTGGCACAAATCAATTTTAAGATTTTATCTTTACCTCTTTTGCATAAAATTAACCATAAGTAAGAATAAACTGACATTTTCGATGCCAATTTTCTTCAATTTCATAAGTCCTTATCTCTGAAGCGATTCAAAAACATCTGATTAGAAGCATCTTTAAGAGCAATTAGACAGTTTGGGAATTGTTATTTTATTCTAATTAAAAGATTTTACTATTTTCACCCTTGCATTTATTTGGCAAGGCGTGTTATAATTCGATTCGTTGTCCTCGAGGTGTGGCGCAGCTGGTAGCGCACCTGTTTTGGGAACAGGGGGTCGCACGTTCGAATCGTGTCACCTCGACCACATAAAAACCGCTGTGAATTATACGTCACAGCGGTTTTTTATTTTTCAAAATATTCAATTTAAAGCTTCAAATCTTAGTTCTAAGAAATAACACTTATATTTGCAGGCCAAAATATATTTATCACTCGTATTTTTTATCTGCTAAATATATTGTTGATCCGGCTAATAGTAGAAAAATTATTAAATAAAATAGTTCAGCTGTTCCTGAAAACCAAGATTCAGCTTTCAGTAACGCTATAAAAGAGATGCCAATCGCAACGATGCGTAACACCTTATTTGCTCTTGTGCCGCCAATAGATGAGACGAATAAAAATATTGTACTTGCCAATACTGGAAATAATGCTGCAATAATAAATATAGTAGCAGCTAAGGTACGCACTTCTACTCCACTACTAAAGATCAAAAAGTTTATATCCAGTGAAGCATAACGAGCCAATATTTCTCTTTCTATAAGTAGCAGTATAACTCCGACTCCTACAGATAGTATATTTATTGTAATTTTAGCGAACAGAATTTCAGGATATGGAATCCCTCTAGTTTTTTCTAAAAGATACAATGGTTTTTGAAACCCGTTCACCATATTCCAAATAGGAAAAAGAAATATGTAGTATGCTCCGATAAGAGCAGTGGCAATATTAAGAACTTTTATAAATCCGCCATATGAATCCGTGATCAAAGTTAATATATTTGCTTGGACAGATAAGAGATACAAGATGGCTAAAATTATAATGCAAGATAATATGGATACTTTCCCGTGATGATAAATTCGCCTACTTTCAAATCTTTAATATAACTAGCTCATCCATTAGCACCACTCGTGTT
>CAYXVJ010000181.1:0-4355 GCA_964468675.1 uncultured Oscillospiraceae bacterium | reverse complement strand
CCAATTTAGATTGACTGGCTAATAAACTGTTAACTGCTGATATCAATGCTCTTAATGATGACTTTGTGGACGAGCTAGATTCGCCAACACCGAAATATGAATCTCCATTGCATGTGATCTCTATATATGACAAACCTCTAGATGAGCTACTGCGATCCAGTGCATGTTGGTTGTAGTTGATTACTTCAATGGCTTGACCGATAAGATCGCCTAGAATTCTGCAGAGTGCTTCGACAACACCGCTACCAGTACCAACACCTCGAATCTCTTGATGCTTATAATGTAACTCTACTGTCAAATGGCTTTGCTTGTCATCAAGCATCTCTTCGACAAAATGATTTAGTTTTAATGGTTCCATTTGATTGACAAAGCATTCATAAAAATACGCATGTAAATCATTGGTAGTCAACTCTTTATTTAAACGTTCAGATTCTTGCTTGATGCATGTAGAAACTCTTGCTTGAATAAATTTTGGTAAAACAATACCGAAGAATTGCTCAAAAATGAACGTTATTCCAGATCTGCCAGACTGTGAATTGATACGGATGATCGGATCGTATTCACGGCCTACGTCACGAGGATCTAGTGGTAAATATGGAACTTGCCAGATCTTTTCTGGATCCTGATTGGCCATACCTTTTCGGATGGCATCTTGGTGTGAGCCTGAAAATGCAGTATAAACCAGCTCTCCAGCATAAGCTTGCCTAGGTGGTACATCCATATTGGTTAGACGTTCGTATAACTTAACACTCTCATCGATTTGACTGAAATCAAGTCCTGGATCAACGCCTGACATTAAAAGGTTTAATGCCATGGTCACCAAGTCGCAGTTACCTGTACGCTCACCATTACCAAATAAAGTGCCTTCAACTCGCTCAGCACCTGCTTGTAAGCCTAATTCACTGGCTGTAACAGCACCACCACGGTCATTGTGTGTGTGTACACTAAGTATAATTTCATTGCGCCATTTTGTGTGTTGTGCAAAATACTCGATCATATCAGCGTAGATGTTCGCTGGAGTTAGTTCTACCGTATTGGGTAAGTTAATAATGGCCTTTTGATCTGCTGTAGGCTTCCAGACGGACAACACAGCATCACAAATCTCTACAGCATAATCTGCTTCAGTAGCCATGAAGCTTTCTGGTGAGAATTGATAGATGACGTTCATGTCTTTATATATATCACTGGCCGCAAGCTGTTTTATACGCATAGCAGCACGTACAGCCATTTCTATGACATCTCTTTTACTCATATTCAGTACTACATTTCGCTGTACTGGTGATGTTGGTAAATACAGATGGATAATGACGTTTTTAGCACCTTTAACTGCTTCAAATGTATGATCAATTAAAAAGAGCCTTGCAGGTGTTAATACCTGTATGGCAATGTCATCTGGAATTAGTTTTTGAGTGATTAAATGCCTGCAAAATGCAAACTCTGTATCAGAGGCTGAAGGAAATCCAATCTCAATTTCTTTAAATCCAATCTTAAGTAGATGAGAAAAATACTCTATTTTTTCTTCTAGATTCATGGGTGTATCTAAAGCTTGATTACCATCGCGCAGATCAACTGAACACCAGATCGGTGTTTTCTCAATCGTTTGATCAGGCCATGTTCTATTCTTTAATTTCGGTCCTTCAATTCTTCGGTATTTCTTGTGATTCATCATGTAAGTCTTTGTACCTCTTCTCTGAACACAAAAAACATCAAAAGTGATGGTTTTCGTTCAGAACAATGAACATATTATACACCATCTAGCTTACAAATGAAAATTCGAAAATTCACACCAGATCGAACAATCGTTTGACAAAGAGCCTTGCAATTGATACACTTACAAGTAGTTAAAGCGGCTTGAAATGTACTTGGAGGTAGCTTATGTCAGGCAAGTTTACCCGTTCAAATCTGGATAAAACATCCGATACGATTTTTGATTTTATAGTTTCATATGTGGACGAAAATGGCTATGCGCCATCTGTCCGAGATATCTGTGATGGAGTTGGCGTCAAGTCAACATCTACTGTACATGCTCATTTGAAACGCTTGGAAAGTCAAGGGCGTCTCTCCTATGAGGCTGGTAAGAGACGAGCGTTAAGATTAAACGACGCATTCTTAGAATCTGATGATAAAGATGATGTGAAATACATTCCTCTTATCGGTACCGTTACAGCTGGTGTACCCATCCTTGCAGAAGAGCAAGTAGAGCGTATGGTACCCTTCTCCGCCGACCTCTTCCCTCGTGGTGAAGATGTTTTCATGTTAAAGGTTAGAGGCGACAGCATGATCGATGCTGCAATTCTCCACGGTGACTATGTCGTCGTCAGGCAACAACGTCAAGCAGACTATGGAGAGATCATTGTAGCGCTCTTAGGTGAAGAAGCCACTGTAAAGCGTTTGATCAAACATCAGGGCAAACCATTTTTACAACCAGAGAATGAAGCGTATGACCTCATTCCATTCTATGGTGACGATTGCCAGATATTAGGCCGGGTCTTGGGGGTATTTCGCACGGACATCTGATACAGTGTGTCTATGCAAGAAATTCAAGTCCTCGATCTCATACGACTGTTCATGTGGGATAATGGCGATAATGCCTGACTTAAATAGTAAGCACTTCTTATCTTCATAAGACAGTAATAAACTCCAGTTATCATACGACTCAATACGACCTGTTCGTAATGAGTCGTTTTTCATCAAGATATCTACACGAACTTTATTCTTAATGCAGTCACATAAAAAGATATCTTGCGTGCTGAAGTTTTGATTCCATCTGGCAGTCCCATATTGATTTGTTTGATTCTTTCTCCTGTGATGGCTATGAGCATCTTCTTGAATCTCTATGGCTTTATGATTCATATCAATTCTTCTTCTAAAAACAGCTTCACGATTAGACATATCATTCCTCCTATTGTTGTCATACGCTTCAAATGGATGCGTCTATCGTAACTGCCAGGAGGTTTATTTAGTCTATGTATTTTATACTAAATTTGTTGAAAATAATCGAAAACATGCTCAGTCAAGTCTTTTGGGATTACTCTGTTGACCCAATCAAACGGACGATACCACGTTAATTGACGCTTTGCGTATCGCCTAGTTGATGTTTTAAGTTGCTCAGAACACGCATGTAAGCTCATTTCACCATTAAAATACGGGAAAAACTCTTTATAACCAATGGCTTGCAAGCAAGTAGAGCCTTCAGGCAGATTTAATTCAAAAACATAGCGTGCTTCATCTAATAAACCTAATTCAAGCATCTGGTCTACTCGTTTTTCAATACGCTGATAAAGCTCGTCTCTCTTGAAATCTGGCATGAATACATGAAAATTAAATTCACTATCAGACATTCTCGTACGCTCATGATACTCTGCTAGTGTTGTTTTGCTTGTTAATAAGATCTCTAAGGTTCTAATCACGCGCTTCTTGTTATTGATATGAATGTCTTTAGCAGCAACTGGATCTAAGTTTTGGATCTCTTTATATAAACTTTCTATGCCATCATGCTTAGCACGTTCTTCTAGCTTCAACCTCAGTTGGCTATCTTCTGGCTCATCTTGAATGTCAATTCCTTCGACCAAGGTCTTAATGTATAAGCCTGTACCACCACATAAGATGGCTACTTTACCTCTGTTATGGATATCCCAGATCTTATCTTTTGCACGTATAATATAATTATTAAGTGTAAAACGCTCCCATGGATCGACGATGTCGATCAAGTGATGAGGTACAAGCTCTTGATCTTCTATGCTTGCTTTAGCGGTACCGATATCTAACTTTTTATAGATCTGCATGGAATCAGCAGAGATAATCTCTCCACCGAGTTTAAGTGCAAGTTCCATCGCATGCTTCGATTTACCACTGGCAGTTGGCCCCGTAATGACTATGACTTCTGGTTTTTTTACGTCCATCTATCTATCCTAAACAATGCGTCTAAAACGCTTCTCTAACTCTTTTTGACTGATCCTAATTAACACAGGCCTGCCATGTGGGCATTGGTATGGATTTTCTAGTTTTAGCAAGTCTTTTACCAATGCTCGTATCTCCATGTCACTAATCTTATCGTTTGCTTTAATTGCAGCCTTACAAGCAGCGGTTGCAATGGCGAGATACATCTTATCTCGATCCGCTCTAAGGCCTAAATTACTACCACTTGAGATCATTTCATCTAAAGCATGGCGCAAGGTATCGGCAGCAAATGTACCAATGCTAGATTCAGGTACTGCTCTGAGAATAACTTGCTGTTCACCAAAGGGTTCGTAGACAAAACCTATCTGATGGAAGAAGTCTTTTTCTTCTTCTAAAAGGGTCATCTCTTCTTGGCTTAAGCGAATGATTTCACCAGTTAAGAGTTGTTGACTATG
>CAYXVJ010000180.1:0-4376 GCA_964468675.1 uncultured Oscillospiraceae bacterium | reverse complement strand
GAAGGGAAGAGCCACTCCTTTTTCATAACACAATACAGAACCGATGTAGATGTCTGTTTGTAATGGATCAAAGTGTGCACCAGAATAACCTGCCGCTGTTAGGATGCGCCCCCAGTTGGCGTCTGCACCATAAATGGCTGTCTTAACCAAAGGTGACTTGGCCACAGCTAAGGCAATTTTGTAGGCATCTTCAGTGGTCCTGGCACTGTTAACTTGGATTGTAACGAGCTTTGTGGCTCCTTCACCATCTCTTGCTACTTCTCGGGCAAGGGTGGTGCAAACAAGGCTTAGGGCTTCTACAAAAGCTTTGCCCTCAGCACTATCTAGACTGTTGATCTCATCTGCACTAGACAAGCCACTACTCATTAAGACTAGCATGTCGCAACAAGACATATCACCATCTACGGATATACGGTTAAAGCTACACTCGTTTGCCATCACTAAAGCTTCTTGAAGGCAGGTTTTAGTGATTTTTACATCCGTTGTTAATACGCCGATTAAGGTCGCCATGTTAGGGTGGATCATGCCTGAGCCTTTGGCCATAGCAGCTATTGTATAGGAGCCACGCTCGGTATCGACTCTAACCGCAGCTTCCTTTTCGACTGTGTCTGTCGTCATGATCGCGTGCATGGCGTCCTTACTAGATTTGGCATCGCTACTTAGTTTTTGTGCAGCATCTACAATACCTCTTGAGAGTTTTTCTTGATCGAGTTTGACGCCAATGACTCCTGTCGATGCAGTTAAGACTTCAGTAGGAGATAGATTGAGTGCTTTAGCTACTGCTGTACTCATAAGCTTTGCTGCCTGCATACCGTGTTCGCCAACACAAGCATTTGCATTACCTGAATTAATAACTAAGGCTCTGTGGAAATCGCTTGTAATGTATTTTTGACTTAAGAGGAGTGAATCTCCCTTGACAAGGTTTTTGGTAAATACAGCTGCAGCAACTGCAGCTTCTGTTGCATAAACGATAGCTAAGTCTTTTTTTAAATCTTTTTTTATACCACAAGCAACACCTGAAGCAAGAAAACCTTCAGCTAAGCAAATATGTGGATCTGAGATTAGGTTAATATTCATCTATTCCTCCGAGGCATCGTATCATTTGGGTCTTATAACAGCTATAATATAACAGATTGAGTAGAGGAAGGAATAAGCACTTGCGTAAGAATAAAAAATATTTAAGGAAGAAACGCGCTAAACGAATCGTCAAGGCATCACTTATTAGTTTACTTAGCCTTGTCGTAGTTTTAGTTGCTTCTGCAGCTTTTTATGTCAATTTTTTATTGAACAAAGTTGATTATGACCATGATGATCCGACATACGAATCCATAGCGATTGAAACTGACGACCATGGTAATATCAAAATACCAGGTGAGCTAAGTGATGCTACGAAACCGACTAGTAGTAGCGGCACTGGTGGAAGCGAAGAAGATCCAGTAGAGGAGCCTGTTGAAGAGCCTGATCCTGAAGCTACGCCTGTTCCAGACGATGAAGCCTCTAAGATCGCTGATGAAGCCAAAGGCTATGTGAACGATGACACACCCATTGCATCTTCAAAGGATGTAACCAACATCTTATTAATCGGTGTGGACTCAAGGGTACCTGGGAGAAACGGTAACTCTGACGTGATGATGCTCTTATCGATTAACCGACAGAAGAAAACGATCACCCTATCGTCCTTGATGCGAGACATGTATGTTGCCATTCCAGGTGTCGGTAATACAAAGTTAAACCACGCCAATGCGATTAGTGGTCCAGCATTACTATTACAGACGGTCAGACAAAACTTTAAAGTTGATGTCAACCATTACATGATGGTGGATTTTTACTCCATGGCTACTATTGTTGATACCTTAGGTGGTGTGACCATCAATGTATCTGAAGCAGAAAGGCCACTGGTTAATTCATCCGTTCGTGAAACGAATAGACAACAGGGAAGAGAAATTGAATCAGGACTATTGGCCAGCAGCGGTACAGTGAACTTGACCGGTGCACAAACCGTAGGTTATTCAAGGATTCGTTATGTAGGTAACGCCGACTTTGGTAGAACCCAAAGACAACGCACCGTTATGACGGCAATATTCAATAAGGTAAAAGGATCGTCTGTTGGTACGTTGAATAATCTTGTGAATGTAATCTTGCCATTGGTTAAAACGAATCTCTCAAAGGGTGATATTCTAACGTATATGACTTGGATGCCACAGGCTGCCTCATACCCGATACAGCAAATTCAGATACCTGCCAATGGTCAATATCGCCATGGCACCATAGGTGGCTTGTCATACTTGATCCCTAACATCCCAGAGAATCGTAAAATCTTACATAACGCTATTTATTAGAATCGGAATCAGAATATGGAACAACAGTTACTAGATTATTTCTACCACTTGCATCAACACCCAGAGTTGTCCAACGAGGAAGTAAATACGACAGCTTATATTAAAAGCATCCTAGGCGAGCATGGAATCGATGTTTTAGACTTAGCATTAAAGACTGGACTTGTGGCTTCCATAGGTCCTAAGTCAAGTGAGCGTGTAATTGCGCTTCGCTGTGACATTGATGCCTTACCCATACATGAGGAGACAGGCCTGTGCTATCAGTCGACAGTAGGCAATGTGATGCATGCTTGTGGCCATGACTTTCATACGACGGTTATGTTAGGCACTGCCATCTTGTTAAAGTCTATCGAGTCACAATTAAATGTACGCGTCAAAATCTTGTTTCAGCCAGCAGAAGAGATCAATAGTGGCGCGAAGGATATCTTAAGTACAGGGGTCTTAGACGATGTTGATGAGATTTATGGACTTCATTGCTCACCTTACCATGAGGTAGGTGTAGTAGCGATTAAGGCAGGTAGCGTAACAGCCGCTGTAGATCGCTTTAAGATCGTGCTTAAAGGAAAAGGTGGGCATGCAGCGACACCGCATCTAACACTAGACCCTATACCTCTTGCATCGCAAATCGTTTTATCTGCCCAGTCCATTGTGAGCAGGTCCATAAACCCGTTTCACCAAGCGGTGTTAAGTTTCACTAGACTAACTGCAGGGTCGACATGGAATGTCATTCCAGATGACGCCATCTTAGAAGGGACTGTTCGTACCCACGATGCAGAAGACAGACGTTTGATTGAGACAAGCTTATGTGATTTGACCAGATCTCTTGCGACTGCACAGGGCTTTGAATCAGAGTTTACGTGGATAGAAGGTCCACCTGCTACAAGAAACGACTTAAACTTGAGTGCGTATGCTAAAGAGATTGCTTCAGCAGTAGGCTTTGACGTAAGCGATACATTAGAAGAGCAAATGATTGGCGAGGACTTCGCTTATTATTCAGAGCAGATACCAGGCTGTTTTGTCATGGTTGGCACAGGTTTATCCAAACCTTTGCATAACAGTCAATTTCAAGTGGATCCAACATCCATAAGAAAGACAGTCGAATTCTTTGCCGAAGTGATCAAGCAAAAATAAAGATTCAAAAAATAAGATATGCATTCATAGTGCAAAATAGTACAAAATAAATGCCTTCACCTAAGTTTAAGATGAAGGCATTTTCATACCTGTTGATTACTGATTATTGATTATGGATTGACGACATTTTGTGGCTTGCCATCGATGAAGGCTTTAACGTTTTCTACTACGATGTTTAAAAGCCTCTTTCTAGCTGCTAGTGGTGCCCAAGCGATATGTGGCGTGATAAAGCAGTTGTCACAAGAAAGTAAAGGGTTATCTTCTAATATAGGTTCGACACTGGTGACATCAATACCTGCTGCATAGACTTTCTTCGATTTCAATGCATCGGCAAGGTCTTCTTCGTTGACAAGAGGTCCCCTAGCCGTATTGATTAAGATGACGCCATCTTTCATCTTTTGGATAGAGTCTTTATTGACGATGTGTTTTGTCTCTTCTGTAAGCGGTGCGTGCAAGGTGATGATGTCGGCTGTCTTGTATAGTTCATCAAGGCTTAGCATCTTGACACCGTCTTGTTCATCTTCAGGTTTAGGGTTGCGGCGGTTGGCAACAACGTTCATGCCAAAGGCCTTGGCTACTTTTGCCACGCTTCTACCGATCTCACCATAGCCGATGATGCCGAGGGTTTGGCCAGCAAGTTCAATTAAAGGGTGCTTCCAAAATGAGAAGTCAGGGCTATTTGACCATTCGCCTTCTTTAACAGCTTTATTGTGTGCGCCTACATTCACGCAGATCTCGAGTAATAGTGCAAACACATGCTGCGTTACTGAATCTGTTGAATAAGCTGGAACGTTACACACGACGATATTTCTTTTTTTAGCGGCATCGACATCGATTACATTGTAACCAGTGGCCAATGTGCCAATGTATTTGATAGAAGGGCATGCTTCCATAACGGCTTCATCTATA
>CAYXVJ010000179.1:0-4381 GCA_964468675.1 uncultured Oscillospiraceae bacterium | reverse complement strand
CCTTCTCTACACTTGTCGTCACAGGTCCCAATACAGGCGGTAAGACTGTTGCATTAAAGACTTGTGGCTTGATGACTTTAATGGGAATGAGTGGCCTTGAAATACCAGCAAAAGAACACTCTGAGATTGCCGTCTTTGATAACGTCTTAGCAGATATTGGTGATGAGCAAAGCATTGAGCAAAGTTTGTCGACCTTCTCAGGACACATGACTAATTTAGTACGCATTACAAACATTGTAGGTAAAGGTAGCCTTGTCTTAACTGATGAACTTGGTTCTGGTACAGATCCTTCAGAAGGTGCAGCACTGGCCATGTCCATCTTGGATTACTTACGTCGTAATGGTGCTGTTACAATGGCGACCACACACTATAAGGAATTAAAGGTTTATGCATTGGAGACAGATGGTGTTGAAAACGCCTCTGTTGAATTTGACACGAATACCTTAAGACCTACCTATCGCTTGATGATCGGTACGCCTGGTGTATCGAATGCCTTTATTATCTCCGAGAAACTTGGTTTGAATCACACCATCATTTCACGTGCAAGAGACTTGCTCACTGATGAGGGGCGTCATTTCGAAGACTTGTTGCGTGATTTAGATAAGCGTAGTAGAGATGCAGAGCGTTTACGTGATGAAGCGGTAGCTGAACGAAACAAGATTCGCAAAGAACGCAGGCAATTTGAAGATGAAAGACAAACGTTCGAAGATAAGAAAACAGATATGCTCGCAAAGGCAAGGGAAGATTTAAGGCATGAATTACAAGATCAAGTTGACTTAATCGATAGCCTTGTCGCTGAAATCCAAGAGGCCTATGCAAGTGGTGATTTAGATGTAGCAAGGCGTTCAGGACAAAATCTTAGAACAGAATTGCGCAGCCGTTTAAATGAAATTGAAGCGGAGATTGGAAAAGAGACCTTACGTACAGCAAAGGCTAAAGCTGGAGAAGAGCCAGAAAAAATTGTGCTTGGAGAAAGCTACTTCTCGCCACTTCTGGGTATAAGCGGTAAGGCCATAACTGAGGTTGATAATAAGGGGATGCTTACCCTTCAAGCAGGGGCGCTCCAGATCACTGTCGCTGCCAATAGCCTAGTCATAGCAGATGATGAAGTAAAGCAAGATACATCTATTAAAGATCGAGCGAGGCAGCGCCTAGCTCCGGCTAAAGGTAAGAAACAAGTCTCAAAAGCATCCACGTTTAGGCCTGAGATTAAGCTCTTAGGCCAAACGAGTGATGAAGCACTAACTAATTTAGATCACTTCATAGATGATGCAGTACTTGTTGGTGCAACGCAGCTTCGTATTGTACACGGTAAGGGGACTGGGGTTTTACGAAATGCAGTTCATCTTGCTTTGAAGCGTGACAAACGCGTCTTGGAATATCACCTTGCAGCTTACGGTGAAGGGGATAGCGGTGTTACAATTGCTAAATTGAAGTGAAGCACTATTTAAGGTAATATTAAACTGTTTGGAGGATATTGATATGGTTATACAAGTGTTTGAAAATGAACTGCAAGTTGCCAAAGCTGGCGCAGCGCTAATCGCTGCTCAAATTCTGGCTGAACCTCAATCTGTATTGGGCTTAGCTACTGGTAGCACACCACTAGGGGTATATGAAGAACTCGTCAAGCTTTATGATGATGGTGTTATTTCTTTTGCCGAAGTGTTGACCTTTAACTTAGATGAGTACATCGGTTTAGACCGCCATCATGAACAGAGCTATTTCCGCTATATGGTTGATACCTTGTTTGGAAAGATCAATATTCTTCCAGATGCAATCAATATACCAAATGGCGTTGCTGCGGATCCAGATGCTGAATGTGAGCGCTATGAAGAGGCGATTGCTGAAGCAAACTATATTGACTTACAGCTATTAGGCTTAGGTCGAAATGGTCATATTGGCTTTAATGAGCCCCACCACTACTTCCCGAAAGCAACTCACGTTGTTGATTTAGCAGAGGATACCATTGCAGCCAATGCAAGGTTCTTTGAAAATGATGAGGATGTACCACGTCAAGCTATCAGTATGGGTATTGGCAGCATTATGGAAGCTGATCAAATTCTCTTGATTGCTACCGGCATTGCCAAAGCAGAGGCTGTGAAGGCCATGGTTGAAGGACAAATTGACCCCATGTGCCCTGCATCCATCTTACAGATTCACCCTAAAGTGACCATCTTATTGGATCAAGAGGCAGCATCACTCCTTAGCTAAGTAAAAGACAGAAGGTGAGTTAAGCATGTCAAGAATTGACGAAGTCAGTAAGGCGTTCCAGCCCGCCGAAGCTGAGTCTAGAATATATCAAAATTGGTTGGACCAAGAATACTTTAGAGCAAATGTAAATCCAAATAAAAAACCCTATACCATCATGATGCCGCCACCGAATATTACGGGTCAGCTTCATATGGGTCATGCCTTAGATAACACCTTGCAAGATGCACTCATACGCTGGAGACGCATGCAAGGCTACGAAGCTCTATGGCAACCAGGTACAGACCATGCATCGATTGCTACAGAAGCACGCATCGTTGCCCGCTTAAAAGAAGAGGGTACGAGCAAAGAGGCGCTTGGTAGAGAGCGTTATTTAGAGCGTGCTTGGCAGTGGAAAGATGAATATGGCAATCGCATCATTGAGCAATTAAAGCGCATGGGCTCATCTTGTGATTGGTCTAGAACCCGCTTTACTATGGATGACGGCATGTCAAAGGCTGTACAAACGGTATTTATAAAACTGTACAATAAAGGTTTGATCTATCGTGGTGAACGCCTGATTAACTGGTGTCCTAATTGTGAGACATCTATTTCTGATATCGAAGTCATTCACCATGAAAACAATGGCCATCTGTGGCACTTGCGTTATCCTTTAGCAAGCGGCAAAGGGCATTTAGTTATTGCTACGACTAGACCTGAAACCATGTTGGGTGATACTGCTGTTGCAGTCCATCCTGAAGATCCTCGTTATAAGGACTTAATTGGTCAGACGGTACAATTACCATTAAGAAATATTGAAATCCCCATTATCGCAGACGAGTATGTAGAACAAGAGTTTGGTACTGGTGTCGTTAAGATTACACCTGCCCATGACCCCAATGACTTTGAAGTGGGTTTGCGCCATAACTTAGAACTAGTCAACATGATGACGGACGATGCACATATTGCAGCAGGCTTCGAGCCTTACTCTGGTATGACTAGGGAAGATGCGCGCAAACAAATTATTGAAGACTTAAGTACATTGGATCTTGTCGAGAAAATTGAAGCACATAGCCACAACGTAGGAACATGTGAGCGTTGCGGTACCATTGTTGAGCCAAAGGTATCCACTCAGTGGTTCGTACGCATGAAGGAACTGGCGAAGCCAGCTATTGAAGCAGTTCAAAAAGATGAAGTGCGTTTTGTGCCTCAGCGTTTTGAGAAGATCTACTTCAATTGGATGGATAACGTTCGTGACTGGAACATCTCGAGGCAACTTTGGTGGGGACATCGTATACCTGCCTATTACTGCGATGACTGTAATGAAACTGTTGTATCGGATACTTTGCCAACGGCTTGTCCATCTTGCCAAAGCAAGAACCTAAGACAAGACGAAGACACACTAGATACATGGTTTAGCTCAGCGCTCTGGCCATTTTCAACTTTGGGTTGGCCTGAAGACAGTGAAGATTTCAATTATTTTTACCCAACTGATGTTCTAGTGACAGGTTACGACATCATCTTCTTCTGGGTAGCTAGAATGATATTCTCTGCTATAGAACAAACCGAGGAAGTGCCGTTCCATACCGTTTATATTCATGGCATCATTCGCGATCAAGATGGACTTAAGATGTCCAAGAGCTTAGGTAACGGTATCGATCCATTAGAGGTTATCGATCAGTACGGTGCTGATTCTTTACGCTTCTCATTGATTAATGGTACTGCACCAGGTAGTGACCAGCGTTATCAGGACCAGGTGGCTGCTAGTGCACATGGCTTTGTAAATAAGATCTGGAATGCCTATCGCTTCGTTTTAATGAACTTAGATGAATACATGGATTTTTCAGGTTCAAGTGAAGAGCGCTATCAAGTGGAAGACTTATGGATACTTGCCCGCTTGGATCAAGTCACAAAAGAAGTGACACAAAACATGGAACGTTTTGAGCTGGGTATTGCACTGGCGAAAATCTATGACTTCATTTGGGAAGAGTTCTGTGACTGGTACATTGAGATGGTCAAACCTCGCTTGCACAATAAAGAATCGGACTCAGGAATTGAAGCAAGATTTGTCTTGGTCAGTGTATTAAGGCGTGCCATGCAACTGTTGCACCCCTTTATGCCGTTTGTTACTGAAGAAATTTATCTAGGCTTACCTGCTACCACAGCTGCTCCTGCATCCGCTTCCATCATGGTC
>CAYXVJ010000178.1:3548-4549 GCA_964468675.1 uncultured Oscillospiraceae bacterium | reverse complement strand
TACTGCTCGAAGCTAGTATAGGAATGACTTCTCCTGCCTTATCTGCTGCCACTTGCTCCATCCATGGTTGTACACGGTGCATGGCTTCTTGCCCTGTTTGATAAATGACAAGTACGATTACTTCTTCACTTCTGGCAATGGCAGTCTCTAAATTTTCAACCTCACGGTATAGTACAGCATCGCCCACATCTGGGACTTCTTCAAAGACTAGAGCGCTCATGAGGCCTGAGTAGTTCTCTTCACCAAAGCGGCTATCTGTTTTAGATCCTTGACTCGAACATGAAACAACTAAGCTCAATACTAAGCTTAAGAGAATGCCCTTGATTACACCTTGTCTTTTAAGCCTAAACATTTAAGCAAGACCACAAACAGACAAGATGGCGCGAACAGCATCTTCTAGATGTACACCAGGAATGGTTTCGATGCGTCCTTTATCCACTAGCGCAGCAAAGCTAGGATCGATCGCTAACTCAGCTAATAGAGGGACATTGAGGTCTTTAGCTGCTTTAGCTGCCTTGCCCTTACCAAAGGGATACATCACTTCTTCACAGTGGTTACAGCGCAGATAACTCATGTTCTCTATTAAACCTAAAAGAGGCACTTGCATCATATCGGCCATGCGACCTGCCTTTTGCACAATCAGGCTGACGAGGTCTTGTGGGGTGCTGACCATGATCATGCCCTTGATAGGTAAGGATTGGTATATGGTCAATGGCACATCACCGGTTCCTGGTGGCATGTCAATCAAGAGGATATCCACATCCTCCCAAACCACATTGCTCCAGAACTGCTTAATGACGGTACCGATAACAGGTCCACGCCAGACGACAGGCTTACTTGGGTCATCTAAGAGTACGTTCATCGAGATCATTTGGATACCCGTCATCGTACGAACAGGTCTAATCGTTGTTTCTTCACCTGTTGCTTGTTCATGGATACCAAAGGCTTGAGGTAAGGATGGCCCTGTTAAGTCGGCATCCATCAAACCCACCTGATAACCC
>CAYXVJ010000178.1:2131-3538 GCA_964468675.1 uncultured Oscillospiraceae bacterium | reverse complement strand
TGATGGTAGATTTACCAACGCCACCTTTACCACTACCAACAGCAATGACATGCTTAACCTTAGCTTCTGGATGTAAAGGAATCTCAAATATAGGTCCCTTTTGATTACTCTTGTTTTGACCTGCGTCCATTATCCCACTTCACTTTCTTCTGTATAACAGGCAAATATACTAAAGCCTTTATATTTCTTTAATACTGTCACGTTATTAAAAACGTCTTTGAGTTTCTTCTCAGCTGATGGTGAACCTTGTTTTTTACCGACAACACAATAAAATGCACCACCTGGGTTCAAATGTTTTTTTGCATCCTCAAAGAAACGGTACACGACATCTTTACCTGCACGTATGGGCGGATTGGTCACGACGACATCAAAGAACTGTCCTTCTAATGCGCCAAAGCCATCTGACTCCATTACGTCACCATAACGAACCATATTGCGATGCATGTTCTGTTCAGCCAATTCTAGTGCCCTTAAATTGACATCCACCATCGTGAGTTCTAAAGGCGGGATCAAACGCTTCAAGGCAATACCAATGACACCAATGCCACAGCCTAAATCCAAGAGTTTGCCGCGTTTAACGCCTCGTTTACGAAGGTCTTCTACAACCGTTCGTATCAAGAGGTCAGTTCCCATATCCACATGGTTTTTTGAAAACACGCCTTGGTCTGACATAAAGCTCAAATGCTTCGCTTCAACATCATATAAAAGCTCACGCGGTTTTGATTCTACATTTGGTAGTCGCTCATAGTAATGAGTCATACAGCTCTCCTATTCTGGCAAAGTCACTCGGCTACTTCGCCCAACTTTTAATAATGCAAATAACAAAGGCAATCCTAAGAGATACAAGACGCCTACTTCACCTAAACCTACGCTTAGCATACTCGCTAAAACAATGCCAGTGCTTTGCTTTTCGAGCAACAAGAACGGTAGGTAAGAACCTACGATCACTGCATTTAGTATAACGGTTGGCAAAGGCAAGAGATAGAGCTTTGGACTCTTCCATGAGATCTGTTCCATCTTAGGTTTCAATCTTAAAGCCATGTACCGTGTTAACAAGGCTGCTAAGAAGGTAGCTAATGTACCGAAAATGATATCAATGGGACCTAAGTTACCTGGATTTAAAAGATTCGCTAAGAAGCAACCCAAGGTTACACCCCATACACCTGCTGCAGTAATTGCCGGTAATACCATCAAGGCCTCTGATACCCTAAACTGCACGCTGCCATAAGCAATTGGTGCAAAGATTAAAGTTAAGACCAAGTATATAGCCGTTATTAACGCCCGAAAGACAAGTAGTCTAGTCCAGCGGCGCTGTCCATTCATCTGTTCCATATTGTAATCCTTCCTAAGCGAAAAACAGTCGCTCGAACGATATAATGAATGGCTATTATAACAGAAGGTCGGCTA
>CAYXVJ010000178.1:0-2121 GCA_964468675.1 uncultured Oscillospiraceae bacterium | reverse complement strand
TCGGCTATGACTGGGAGATGGTCTGAAATACAAAAGTCACCCAATATAGTTGTTGATGCAGCATGAAGCTTACAACGGATATTTGAACTAGCAAAAATATAATCGATGATGCCATCAATTTGCATCTCAGCTGGATCTTTTAAGTATTCTAGCAATTTAAAATTATGGAAGGTAAAGTCTGGTCCTAAATGGCCACGCTCTGAAATCGCTCTTGTATCGACTAAATCAATTAAGCCTTGCTCAGGATCTATTAAGTGCTGTATTGATTCTGCTTTAGGTGATGCATTAAAGTCACCTGTGATAATGACAGGCATGTCTTTAGCAAGCTCTGTGACTTTCTTTCGAATTAGCTTTGAGCTTTCATTACGTGCTTCTACCCCTTCATGGTCTGTATGTGTATTCAAGAAAAAGAATGGCTTCTTATCTTCACCTTGTAAAACAACCCAAGTAGCAATACGTATACAAGCTGCGTCCCAGCCAAAGCTGCCAGGAACATCCGGTGTTTCAGATAGCCAAAAGTTGCCTCCATCAATTCGAGTAAAACGATCTTTTCTAAATAAGACAGAACTATATTCACCAGCTTCCAAACCATCGTCACGACCAATGCCATAAAACTCATATTCACTCAGCTGACCTTTTAGATAAACAAGCATGTCATGGGTCACTTCTTGTAAGCCTAAAATATCTGCATTCAAGAGACGAATCTCACTTACCACATGATACGCACGGTGCTTCCAATTGTGTCGTCCATCGTGAGCGGTAGAGGTTCTCAAATTAAAACTAACGGTGCGTAAATTCATGAATCTAACTCTTCCTTCATCCGTTTAATGTTATCGATCTCAGCGAAGTATGTAATGGTAAATAAAACAATTGATGTGATTAAAATAATACCTAAGAATAAACCGACTCTAAGTCCATCGTGGATAATTGCCCCAACTATGGCTGCTACAATATTGGCGATGCCACTGCCAAATAATGCTTGCAATAAGATTCGCCTTGCTTTTGGATCCCATTCAATTCTTATATAAGCTTGCTTCTTATCTTCACGATATCTAGTCACCAACATTTTAAAGCGCCAGTAGACAATCCAAATAAGCAAGAGTAATACACCAAAGCCTACTTGAATCCATGTTAATTTCTCCATGTTTAGGTCCCTTCTCTTCTACGAACTATGCTCAATTATATACGATAAGATGCTTCTATTCCTTGACAAATTATTAATTTATTCAGATTTACGTCAGTACAACATTACATTATGCCTACAATCAAAATAAGCATATAAATTAAGGTTATCAATATTAAAACTCATCCAGCGAATTTGATGAGGAAAGCATTCTTGATCCAAACAGCTTTTCTAACATCGCTAGACTCTAAGTCTATTTTGATGGCTACGATCCCGAGTTCCAAACTAATTTATGTCAATATGTCTTTAGGGGGTCTCATGGCTGCGACATCAATTGAGACAAACCACAACAAGCATCTACAGTCAGGTGATGCTCGTGAATCCATTATATTGTTATTAAAAGTGTTTGTCGTAGTTGAAGATACAAGATGTTCATGCAATATCATCCATACCCAGTGAACAAACGATGAGCCATGTACTAAGTGCCATTGATCCCGCTCAATTGTGTCTTGCCACATTACGTATGATGCGTCATGAACTAGCGAGACTTAGCAACAGCATAGCCATTGATGGGAAAGCGAATTGTAAAGCCGTCCATCAGCAATTAACATATCTACATCGCAATCTTCAATATAACAACAAGATGAACGCTCAGTGTGAACTAAGCGAGAAACATGCCAGAATACTCAAAACCATTCAAACGATCGATGCACAATAACTCGAGATGTACGAACGCAGACAACATAGCTGTGAGGATCGCATCGTGAGTGTCAGCCAGCCTTGGACGAGGCCGATTGTACGAGGCAAGGCGGCAAAAGCAACAAAGTTTGGTGCGAAGGTAGCAGCCAGTGTTGAAACCAGTTATGTGCGTTGTGAACGTCTCTCTTTTGATGCCTTCAATGGAGCAAGAAACTATCAAGACAGTGTTCTTGCCTACCATGAGCGCAACGATTTCTATCCAGAACGTGTACTTGTAGATCAGAATTATCGGAACATTG
>CAYXVJ010000177.1:0-4566 GCA_964468675.1 uncultured Oscillospiraceae bacterium | reverse complement strand
CATGCCACCTTGCCTTATAATTAAAAGCGATGGTTCAACTATTTATGCAACACGTGATGTAGCAGCATTAAAGTGGCGTTTCGATAACTATGCCTTCCATAAAAACATCTATGTGGTTGGCATGCCACAAGCCTTGCATTTTAACCAGGTTTTTAATGTCGTGAAGAAGATGGGCTACGACTATGCCGATCGCTGTGAGCACATAGCCTTTGGTACAGTCAGATTCCCTGAAGGTAAGTTCTCAACGAGAGATGGTAACGCCATACTGTTAGAAGATTTACTAGATGAAACAATTGCTAAAACAAGAGAGATCATTGTCTTGAACAATGAAGAGCGAGGCAATGCATTAAATGAAGAAGAAATCGATGAGATCGCCCGCAAGGTAGGCCTCGCTGCTGTCCAGTATACATTCTTAAAAAGCGGTCGTGAGCGTGATATTGTATTTACCTGGGATGAGATGCTCGACTTTAATGGTGATACAGCGCCTTATCTCTTATATACTTATGCACGTGCAAAATCGATCTTAAGACGAGCAGATGCAAAAGACATTAGTCAAGCAGTGGATATGGATCAATTAAGACTGTTGGCAGATGAGCAAGAATTCTTGTTAGCCCGTTTACTAGATGGCTTTGGTGCATCCGTAGAAGAGGCAAAACGTGCTGGAGAACCATTTATGGTGGCAAGGCATGTGTCTAATCTTGCCCGTCAATTCAATAAATTCTATAACAACGTATCAATCCTTGGTACAAAAGAAGAGGATCTGCGTGTAGCACGCCTGAATTTAGTAAAGGCTGTATGTAAGGTGATTCAATCAGGACTCGATCTCTTAGGTATCGATACAGTTGAGAGAATGTAATGATGGATATCAAGTTCGCCGATCTTTTGTACACCCATGCACGCTTGAACATCATTGAGGTCGAAAGCCGTGTCTTAAGCCGCTATTTGAGGGTGACTAGAGATATTAAGGCGATTGGCGAACGTTTAGCATCTTTTGATCCTAATCTAAGGCGCTTCTTTCAAAACAGTAGCCTTGCGTCTGCGATGCTAAGATTAAGACCAAACGATGCAAGGATACTTGAGGAATATCGTTACTATCAGGACTTAGCACCGGAACTCGATCGCACCATTTTGATGGCTTATGAAGGTCTTTTAAAGCAAGAGAAGATCTATGACCTGGCAGCAATCTATGGCAAGACAAGTTTTTTGGCCTTGCAGAATTTAAGTTTGATGAATCAAGTACAAGAAGAAGAGCTTGCCAGAACTGAATATCGTTTGATGCATCAGTTTAAAGAGCGCTATTATGCAGATCTGTTAATCGATCGCTCTAGCAGCCTTAGCTTTGTTCCAGCAAGGCTCTTATACGCTGAGCCAGACTATCGTGTAGCTGATCTTATTTGGATCGACGATACGCTTTTTTCAGAGATGGTCAAGGTTCGAAAAGAAGTAGCAAAGGATGCAGGTTACAGCCATTTTACATATTTAGCCAAAAGACGCTTGGGCATGCTTGATACAGAAACTGAAGAAAGCAGTAGAGAAAACATTCGAGATTGCATTGCCAAATGGCTGGTGCCGCTAGCTGCCTATGCCAGGACGAAGTATGCAGGAGAGCTTGAAGAAGAATCGGTTCAACTGTTTCCGCATCCAGCATCGACACTGCGCTTGAACGAAGCTTTACCTGAACCGATTCATGGAGAAGATACAGCTGAACTTCGAACAATATGGGGTAGACCAGAAGAAGCTGCTGAACTAAATCAAGTAGAGAAGCCCATCACTGAGGTCTTCTTCAAACTTCTAGAAGATGTCGTTGGAAACAAAGAGTCAGAGCGATTAAGAGATTTACAAGACCTAGGCTTCATACAAAGGACAGTGCCTGATAAACAAATCGCCTTATATTTACCTGAGACGAAGCAAAGCTTTATTGCAATGGAGAGCCTAAGACATACGGATCAGCTCGCAGATGGCATATCCCTTATTTCTCACGCCTTGTCTTTGGAAGCTACAAAAGACGATACAGAGTTTATGCTTCGCTTCGTAAGTCGTGATTTCATGGCAGCAAAGGCATTAGGCCTACTCGCTTTGTCCTTGGATCGTTTAGCCATCGTTTTCAATACTGAAGAAGAAGCATATAAGGTACGTGACAGAATTTTATTAAGCTTATTGAATCGCTTGATTTATTCTTGTCTATTAGAAGAATTTCAAGATGCAATCTATGAAGAAAAACCTTCCTCATACACAGAAGCATGGCTTAGTCTTTTGGAACGCTGGTACCCTGACCTTGCAGATTCACATGAATGGCTCTTGTCCCAAGAGCAAAGCTGGAGACAAATCCCAGCCTTAGTGATGGATGCATATAGTAATGCAGCAGAACTTTCTGCCATTTTATTCGCCTTACAAGTATGGGACAAAGCACAAGATAAGCGTAGTACTGTACAAGCCGCTTATTTGGAATTAATCCAGATGAAGCACTCATCACATTTAAACGAAGCACTAGAATCGGTAGGTTTTGATCAAGTTGAAAACATTGACACTGTCAAACGCTTGGCGTATCAACTATCTAGGGCACTCGACTACTAAAGGATACCTATGCAAAAATTACCAAAAGCCTTTTTAGAATCCATCAAAGACAGTATGGTAGAGGCGAATATAGAAGAGCAGTACGACGACTTCAAACGTTCATTTGAAGGTCCGGTACAAAAAGGCCTTCGCATCAACCGCTTAAAAGTAAAAGATATACCTACAGGCAAAGATGTTCTCGATTCCATCTTTGCCATGGAATTTCCCTCGTATCAAAAAGATTCGTGGACCTCTGTGAAGTGGTGTCAAGATGGTTTTTACACGCCCACTGGCGTGCAGCCCGGTCGAAGCATCGCTCAACGCTTAGGTCTTTACTATATACAAGAGCCATCTGCTATGTTACCAGCAGAATTGCTGAGGGCAAAAGCAAGTGACCTGGTCATTGATCTTTGTGCAGCACCAGGTGGTAAAAGCGCTCGTATTGCAGCGGACCTAGCAGGAAAAGGGCTTTTAGTATCCAATGACATTAGTTCATCTAGAGGTCGTATATTGGTGCGTAATTTGGAACAATTGGGTGTGAAGAACGCTATTGTTACCGCAGCAGATCCTGTGGACTTGGCAGCTCGCTGGCCAGGACAATTTGATAAAGTACTAGTTGACGCCCCCTGTTCAGGTGAAGGAATGTTTAGAAGAGATCCAAAAGCAAAGCAGGCTTGGATTGATTTTGGACCTGATACCGTTATGCCGATTCAAGCTGCCATTTTAGATGCTGCTGTTAAGCTATTAAAGCCTGGTGGTACGCTTGTCTATGCTACTTGCACCTTTAACCGCAAAGAGAATGAAGCACAAATTGAAGCTTTATTAAGCAGGCATGAAAATATTTTCTTACTTGATGGACAAAAACGCTTAGGTGTAAAACTTGCTCCTGGATTAAAGCAAGGTGAAGTAGGAGATGTGGCAGATAAGATGCTACGACTATGGCCGCAGCTAGAAGATGGAGAAGGACATTTTTGTGCTGTCTTAGAAAAACAAAATGTCCTAGATCAAGATGTTAAAAAGAAGGATAAGAAAGATATAAGACGGGTAAAACTTAGACACAAAGAAGCTTTAGAGCAGTTTTTTAAGACCTTAGTAGAAGATACTGCTTGGCCAACCTTGAAGAAAGAGTTGGATCAAGGCTTAAGTTTTATTGACGATCGATTCCATCTTGTCCCAGATCACTCGCTTGATCTAAAGAAGTTACACATCCTAAAAGAAGGGGTATACCTTGCCAATTTACGCGAAGGTAGAAAAGTAGATTTGATCTTACCCACGCATTCAGCAGCCTTGATCTTTAAAGAAGAAGAGATTAAAGATGGCTTTAAGCTGGATTTGAAGAAGGACGATGAAAGAATTTGGCGCTTATTAAAAGGTGAGACGATTGAGCTTGATGCAGATGAATTTAGCCGCTATAAAGCTTCCATAAAGTCTCCTACTAGAGGGCATATATTGCTCTTTGTAGAAGGCTATCCAATGTCTTGGATTAAATTGGAGCAAGCAGGTATCGTAAAGAATTTATATCCAGCTGGGTGGAGGGTAACTTATGGCTAAGACAAGGTTTATTGTGGCAAGCCACAATAATAAGAAATTAGAAGAGATCAAGGCAATTTTAGAAGACCTTGATTTAAACATTGTATCGTTAAGGGATCTTGCATTTGAAGAAGAGATCGTTGAGGACGGCCAGACTTTTGAAGAGAATGCCTTGATTAAAGTGCGAGAGATTAGAAAATTATATCCATCGGCTTACATCATGGCCGATGATTCGGGCTTAAGCGTTAATTGCTTAGATGGTGAACCGGGTATATATTCAGCAAGATATGCGGGGGAGAATAGCTCCTATCAAGAGAAATTCAACTTGCTTTGGTCAAGGATGGAAGCAAGAAATTGTCAAGATTATGCTGCTAGTTTTTACTGTGCTATTGCCGTCATTCGCCCTGATGGTAGCGAGTTTTTGGTCCATGGCGCATTAGAAGGTGAAATAATCAAGGAGCCTAGGGGGGACTTTGGTTTTGG
>CAYXVJ010000176.1:0-4651 GCA_964468675.1 uncultured Oscillospiraceae bacterium | reverse complement strand
ATATATAAAGGGGAATGGTATGTGGATTGATTTTCATACGCATGGGCGTTTAACAAAAAAAGCAAGTTACGATGAAGTGTATTTTTTACAGATGGTGGATACAGCCATTGAAGTAGGTTTAGATGCAATCGTCTTATCTGAGCATTTCAACACAAGTGAATACTATCTAATGTATGAAGAGATGAAAGAGGCCTTTTTCTATACAGGTGACTATTACGATATACATGGTCTTAAGGTGTTCATGGGGCTTGAAGTGGATGTCAAAGGTGGTGGACATGTGCTCCTGATCGCTAAGAGAGAAGAGATACTAACGATAAGGCGAGCCTTGGATTTGCATATTGAAAAGGATTCGTTTATAGAGTTAGAAGCCTTACTGGATTTAGCTAACGCACATCAAGCCATCGTCATTGGCGCGCATCCTTTCCGTGGTGATAAAGGCTTGGCCAAAACTCAAGACTTAAAGCAGTTAGCTAGAATGGATGCCTTCGATTTGAATGCAACGGATATCCATTTACGAGGTAAAGAGACTGTTGTTAATGAGTTAAGTGCGTTTTCTAAGCAGCTTGCTAAGCCGATCCTGACAGGTTCAGATAGTCACTATCCTGTTCAATTAGGTAGTGTACGAACTAAAATTGCAGATACTGTGACGACGGTAGAGGATTTAGCAAAGGTCATTCATACTGGTGAAGTAGAACTGGAAGTGTCTCCCTTATTGGACGTGAAGGTCTTTGCTGCGAGGACTGCTAAAGTTGAGTTAAAAAGACGCCTGCAAGAAGCTAAGGTGACAGCTTAGCTTCACCCTTGGTATACTGATGGCAACACTTAGCCTGGAGGTATAAAGGTGGAGGAGAGCCATAAGGTGGGAGATGAGTCATTGGATCGTATCGATCTTGAAAAGCGTTTAGCGGGTAGGACTGCTGCAAGTTATATTCAAAGCGGCATGGTATTAGGTTTAGGTACCGGTTCTACATCGTACCATGCGATATTGAGGGCAGGGGAGCTTGTAGCAGAAGGTTATGATTTGACTGCTGTAGCAACCTCAAAAGAGACTGCAAGGTTAGCAATTGATGTTGGCATTCGCGTTGTGGATATAGATGAGGTGGATCACATCGATCTAGCCATTGATGGTGTTGATGAGATTGACCCACAGTTTAATGCGATTAAAGGTGGAGGCGGCGCTCTCTACAGAGAAAAAGTCGTTGCCATGCTTGCAAACGAAGTCATCTGGATTATGGACAAGTCCAAGGAAGTGGAGCAGCTAGGTGCATATCCCTTACCCGTAGAGGTGATGGTGTATGGGCATAGCCACGTCTTTAGACAACTAAAGGATCTAGGCTACAATCCAAACATTCGCATGAAGAATAATGAAGCCTACTTAACAGATAATGGTAACTATATTCTAGATTGTAAGCTTGATTTAGGTTTTGATATTGATGAGGTAAAACATACCCTAGATACCATGACTGGTGTTATGGAACATGGACTATTCCCCAATATGTGTAAGCGTATTGTGGTTGGACTAGGTGATGTGGAAGTTAAGGTTTTAGAGAATCCAAATAAGTAAACTATAAGATTGAATGAAGGCATTAAAGACATATAAAGCTAGAAGGTTTATCCGATCAATTAAGATTCGATAGGCCTTCTTTTTATTGCGCACTAGTCTATATTCTATTTGATATTTGATTCTCGATTGTACTATGTCTATACTGAGTGGGGGTGATGTATATGAAATACAACGTACTTGGTAGAACAGGATTAAAGGTCAGTGAAATTGGCTATGGTGCTGAGCACTTAGAAGGTAAATCCTTCAAAGAAGTCGATCAGGTGGTAAACCGAGCCATCGATGGAGGCGTCAATATCATTGATGTGTTTATGCCTCAAGCAGAGGTTCGCACGAACATCGGTAAAGCGATAGGACATCGCAGGAAAGATGTTATCTTGCAAGGACACATTGGTGCTGCACTTCAAGCAGACGGTCAATACCTTAGAACGAGGGATGTTGAAACCTCGAGTATCTATGTCAAGGATTTCTTGACTCGATTCAATACGGATTACATCGACCTCGGTATGATTCACTATGTAGATACCGAAGAAGACTTTGATTTATCTTTCAATTCTCCTTTCATCGACTATGTACAAAAACTAAAACGAGATGGTGTCATTCGCTACATCGGTGCTTCAACACACGATGCAGCAACAGGCATTAAAATGGTAGAGACGGGTATAGTCGATATGCTGCTTTTTTCAATCAATCCTGCTTTTGATCTAAGCCCATCTTCATTCGATCTAGGTCAGATGTTTGAAGGTAAAAAGTTGGATAAACTTGAAATAGAGCCAACGAGACAAGCATTTTATAATTTGTGTGCAGCCAAGAATGTTGGCATCACGGTTATGAAGACATTGGCTGCAGGTAGACTCTTGAAAGAAGAAACATCTAGCCTTGGCTATGCTCTCAGCGTGCCTCAATGTGTGAGCTATGCCTTAGATCGGCCAGCTGTGGCAAGTGTACTCCTTGGTGCAGAAACGGTTGAAGAAGTCGATGAAGCCTTACTATACGAGCAGTCGACAAAAGAAGAACGTGACTATGCAGCCGTCATGGAATTGGGCATGCCTTTATTAGGTGCCAAATGCATGTACTGTAACCACTGCTTACCTTGTCCTGTAAACATTGATATTGCTGCCGTAACTAAATTCTTAGATATGGTTGAAGTAAGTGACAATGAACTCGTAAGAGACCATTACAATACTTTATCAAGCCATGCGTCTGACTGTATTGAATGTGGTATATGTGAGACAAACTGTCCTTTCGGTATTGAAATCATTGAGAACATGAGGAAAGCAGCCCTTGTCTTTGGACAGTGATTTATTGTTGCTTCCACCAAGTAGAACTGGCGTAGGGTCTAAAGCCAATGGAATAGTAAAACTGTTGTGATGAACCGACGAAGGTATTTGTCATGCCAAGTGCCTTCACACGCTTACAGGCTTCTAATACACAAGCTCTACCAAGACCTAGCTTTCTATAGTCAGGGTCAGTAGCGACTGGTTCTACAAGAGCTGATGTGGAGTGTTCATCTGCCCACATACCGCAGTATGAGACAAAGTTGCCATTGGGTGATACGACTGCAATTTTCAAGTCCAAATTAACATTCGGCCTTAAGAAACCTTCAGGACCATTTTTACTATTCTCAAGGATGAACGGACCTTGACCATTCGCTTCGTGGTTGAAGCCCCTCCAAAGGACTCTGCCATATTGATAGAGGTCAAAGCGATCTTTCATGCTGGTGATGCTAAAGCCATCGGGTAGAACATAATCTAAGTTAGCGTCTTCTAAAGGTAAGATGCTATCTTGTTCTTTTTCTTGTGTTGCGTTGTAGCCAAGTTTAGAGGCGATATCTTGGAAGTGGAGGTCACCGTCTTGGATAAGAACTTCAAAGCCATCGCTTGATTTTAAGTCTGTAGAAGCTTGAATGAGCATATCTTCCTTTAGTTTTTCAAAACCTGGACGGGTTAACAAATAAGCTTTACCCAATTGACAGTCGTAGGTTGCAAGGCCAACCAAGGTATCTCTAATCTCCCATAGACCTATTTTATTAAGACCTGACTGATCTAAATAACCGTGTGTGAGCATCCAATCGAAGCGACCAAAAGGGTAATTAAAGTTATCGATATCGACTAGAAACTTACGTATGAGCTCGTAATCATGGCCGAAAAGAGGTTCTGGATTATAGTGCCGAAATGTCGTTCTCATCTTGATACCTCAGTACGATCTTTCGTGTTCAGTGCGTGTACTGTCTTGTATCTTTATTGTACTCTTTTTAGCAGAGAAAATACGTTTTTATCAACATTTTCTCGATATTGTTCGTTCTGTGGAATATAATTTAGTTAATTTAATTTTTATCGGTGGTGTTTAATATGGATTATTTATCTGCAAAAGAAATAGCTGATAAATGGAATATATCAAGACGAAGGGTACAAGTACTTTGTGAAGAGGGCAGAATAAATGGTGCCTTTAAACTTAGTGATGTCTGGGTAATACCTAAGGATGCAAAGAAGCCTGCAGACCGGAGGAAAACACAGAATAACTAACAGTAAGAAGTAAATGAACTGTGCCAGGAGATTGATTGTATGAAGCTACCTAAGGTTTTGGATAATAAAAAATACAGAGTTGTAGATGAATTGAAATCGGAATTAAACAGTGGATCAAAACTTTCTGTCATATCTGCTTACTTTACAATTTATGCTTACGCAGAACTTAAAAAAGAATTGAGTAAGATAGACAATATGAGGTTCATCTTTACAGAGCCTACATTCGTGCACAAAGACCAAGAGCTCATTCGAGAATATTATATAGCTCGAGATGCAGAGAAAAAGATGTCTGGCAATGAATTTGAAATAAAGCTAAGAAACGAAATGAAACAAGCAGCCATTGCTAAAGAATGTGCAAAGTGGTTAGAAGAAAAAGCAGAAATAAAATCTTTAAAACAAGCCAACTCTGCCCAACCAAGGCTAGTGTACATCGAAAATGCAGAAGAAAATCTGTCTATCAACGGGACAGTGGATTTTACTTCAGATGGGCTTGGTATCACTCCTTCTAACCGACTAGATAGCAACACGTGTTTATATGGTAATGACTATACCGCTGGGTTCTTAC
>CAYXVJ010000175.1:0-4656 GCA_964468675.1 uncultured Oscillospiraceae bacterium | reverse complement strand
TTGTGGGTCCATATTGCAGACGTATCGCACTACGTTAAAGAGGGATCTTCCATGGATAAGGAAGCTTTCGAGCGAGGTAACTCTGTATATTTAGTGGACAGAGTTTTACCCATGCTCCCACCACGCTTATCCAACGGTATATGTAGTTTAAACCCTGATGTGGATCGCTTAGCATTAACTTGTATGATGCACATCTCAAGTGCTGGTGCTTTGGTAGATAGTGAAATATTTGAAAGCATCATCAAATCAGACTTAAGAGCAAATTACGTTGATGTCTTTAGTGCTTTAGAGACAGAAGGTGCTGTTGCTGAATATAAGGAGATTATGGCGGAGCTTCGTATGATGCAGCGCTGTGCAAGTCTCTTGGCTCAGCATAGGTCTTTACAAGGAAACCTTGAGTTTGCCTTCCCGGAGACCCATGTCGATATGGATGCTGATGGTAAACCCATCGCCATTTATGCGTATCCCATCAATGAAGCAAACGGCATCATTGAAGAATTCATGATCGCAGCGAACCAAGCCGTAGCCAAAACCTTTACCAAGAAGGGTGCACCATTCTTATATCGTGTCCATGAACTGCCTGATGGCGAGAAGTTATCTCGCTTCGTAAGCATGGCCAAACTCTTAAATGTAAACGTCAACTTTAAAGGAGAAATACCAACTACGCTGCAATTAGCTAACGTATTGGAGGCCGTTAAGGCAACTGAATATGAAGCAATTTTATCGCAATTGCTTTTACGTTCCTTAGCTAAGGCTAGATACAGCCATGAACCCATAGGACACTATGGTTTAGGCTTAAGTGACTACTCACACTTCACCTCACCCATCAGACGTTATCCTGACCTCTTTATTCACAGGGTCATAAAAGGATACTTGCATCATGAAAGGCGCGATCGTAAATGGCGCAAAGATGCACCTGTAGTAGCTGACCATACATCTGAGACTGAACGTGCAGCTATGTATGCTGAATACGACACGGTTGATTTGAAAGTAGCAGAATACATGAGTGAACGCATTGGTGAGCACTTCACCGCACGCGTATCCGGCATGATCGAAGCAGGTCTTTTTGTGATGCTTGAGAGCACCATAGAAGGCATGATACCCTTTAGGACGATGCACGATTACTATGTCTTTGATCCAGATACGCTAACTGCTAGAGGTGAAAGACGTGGTAGAGTCTTTAAAATTGGTGATGAACTAGAAGTCATCATCGCTAAAGCCGACCTTGTTAGAAGGCAAGTGGACTTTGTCTTACCAGAAGACTGGGAACACGAGCAAAAGAAACAGGCAAGACGTGAGGAAGACAAAGAACAAAAAGATAAGAAACCTAAGAAAAGCCGTAATTGGCAAGCAAAAGAATACCAATCGAGGGTCAGTGACGACAGACGACGCGCAAAAGGACAAAAGAGTAAGCGAGCCAATAAAAATAGGCGCAATAAGAAAAAATCAGGACGTTAGTACCTGATTCATGTTCTTGGAAATGATTTAATCTGCAGAGGGGATCTTAAATGGCGCTAGGCGCTCTAGTAAGTCACCCGGGTCTTCGGAGTGAATGTTTACGCCGATTGGACTTGCCAGATCGAGGCTAAAGATTCCCATGATGGATTTCGCATCCACGATGTAGCGACCTGATACCAGATCCACATCATAGGCGAAGTCGTTGACGATGCGGACAAATTCCTTGACATCGTTGATAGATTTAAGCATTACGGATAGTTTCGTCACCCTTGAATCCTCCTGACTATAGTAAAACTATTGTAGTTCACAAAGTGCAAGAGGACAAGGTATAAAATAGACAAAAGCATAAGATTTGATCTTTCATGCTTATAGAAGAGGTAGAAAAGAAGAAGGAGCAGTAGCATTGAACCCTACTAAGATTAATCCCTTGGAACTTGGTTTGACACGCATAGCCGCTTTAAACCTTGGTTGTAAAACCAATCGTTATGAAACGGATGCTGTGATTCAAGATTTCAAGCATCAAGGCTATGACATCGTATCGTTTAGCGATGAAGCCGATATATATATCATCAACACTTGTAGTGTCACCGGAGAAGCAGGCCGTAAATCAGGTCAGATGGTCAGACGTGCAAGGAAGCGTAACCCTAAGTCCATCGTAGTAGCCATGGGCTGTCATGTGGAGTTAGGCGCAGAAAACCTTGGTGCAGACATATTAGTTGGTAATACAGGTAAGACACTCATCCCATCTTTAGTATCAAAGTGGCTGGAGATGAATCCTGATGGATTGAATAAAGAGCGTTTGAATTACCGAGCCATTGCAGGTAGTTTAAATCAAGAAGCGGTTCCACGCTTTGAAGAATTTACACCGCAAGTCGTCCAAAGTGAGAGCCGTGGCATCATCAAGATACAAGATGGTTGCAATCAATTTTGCACCTACTGTGCCATTCCCCTTGCTAGAGGACGGGTAAGAAGCCGTGACAAAGCAGCCATACTAAAGGAAGTATCTAATTTAAGTGCTCGTGGCTTCCAAGAGATGGTACTGACAGGTATTCACATCTGCTCTTATGGACAAGACGATGGGGATAAAAGCAGCATGCACCTCGTAGACCTGGTAGAAGATATGGCTAAGGTAGAAGGTGTCAGTCGCATTCGCTTAGGATCTTTAGAACCTAAGTCTGTGACAAGTGACTTTGCTAAGGGAATGGCAGCAATAGATTCACTTTGCCCCCATATCCACTTATCTTTACAAAGTGGATCAACAAACACCTTAAAGCGTATGAATAGGCGCTATACTGCAGAGGACTATCGCAAAGCAGTCCATGAGCTTAGGGCAGTGCTACCTGATATGAACCTCACAACTGACATCATCGTAGGTTTCCCAGGAGAGACAGACGCAGACCATCAAGAGAGTTTGGCCTTTTGTGCTGAGATGGGCTTTGGTAGAATACACGTTTTCCGCTATTCAAGCCGTGAAGGTACTGCAGCTAGTAAGTTTAAAGATCAAGTACCGGGTGATGTTGCCAGTAAGAGAAGTAAAGATTTCCAAGAACTAGCGACGAAGCTTTTAGCGTCGCGTCATGAGGCATTAATCGGCTCAACAGCAGACGTCTTACTTGAGAGCCAACACGCTGATGGTTCATGGTCTGGTTATACAGCTGCTTACGATGTTTGCCGTGTACATTTTAGTGATGACCTAGAGGTGACTGAAGGTGACATCTGCTCTGTGAACATAAAAGCGTCTTTGGGCGAAGAACTACTTGCCGAAAGCATAAAGATTAAGATTCCATTTAGACTTCAAAAAACCTAAACCATATACAGATGGTTATGATAGAATGTAGACTAAGTTAAGGATGACGGTCGACAGGAGGACAAACTGTGGAACATAATGAGACAACAAGATTTGAGATGAATATCGACAAGAGTGATGAGGTTAGGTCCATCATCAGTGAAGTATTACTGGCTCTAAAAGAAAAGGGCTATAACCCGATTAGTCAGCTGGTTGGTTACTTCTTGTCCGGTGACCCCACCTACATTACAAACCACAAAGGTGCACGTGGAGTAATCCGTCGCATGGAACGCGATGAAGTACTGGAAGTCATCTTAGGCGACTATATTAAGAAGCTTGAGGAGACAGGTGACCTTTGAGTAAAAGACAAGGCCGTGTAATGGCCATTGACTATGGCTTAGCACGTATTGGTGTCGCAATTAGCGACCCCCTTCGTATAACTGCCCGAGGTATTGAGACGATTTCTTGGAATGGTCTTGATAGTACTTGGGCTTTTAATCGTATTGTAGATCTGTGCAAGTTACACGCCATAACAGAACTAGTGATGGGTTTACCAAAGCGGACGGATGGTAAAGAAAGCTCAATAGAAGCTGGTGCTAGGCTCTTTGGTGAAGACCTTCAAAAAACACTGGATATCCCACTTATCTTCCAAGATGAACGTTATACTACTGTTATTGCCAGCCGTATACTAAATGAAGTCTCTTTCAAAAAACAAAATAAACGTAAGGTCATCGATCAGGTGGCTGCAGAAATTATTTTGCAATCGTATTTGGATAAAAACATCTGAGTTTTCCCCGTCATGTGTTATAATATCGAACATCATAGACATACTATGATATAAGTTGAATACGGAGGATAAGCGTATGTTAATCAGCGTTTTTTACAGTGCTGATCATGGTCATGAAGGCCATGAACATGACCACGCCCACCACGATCATGATCACCACGACCATGATCATAGTCATGACACAGAAGAAGCAGTTGTAATCACCATGATCGATGAAGAGACGAATGAAGAGTTCGAGTTCGTCATCGCAGATGATTTTGAGTTTGAAGGTGAAATTTATTGTGTACTCGTGACTCAAGATGATGACCCTGAAGCCGTGATTGTTCGCGTCGTCACCATGGAAGATGGAACCGAAGGTTTCCAAAGTCTTGATGATGAAGAGTTCGATCGCGTCGCCGCAGAGTATGATCGTTTAGTTGATGAAGATTCCGAAGACGAAGACGACGATTTTGACGACGAAGAGTAAGACAAGAGGTAGATTAGATGTCCTGGTTTAACAGATTAGTCAGTAAGTTTAAATATGACGAACCGATTCCTCGAGTAGAAGATGACGTCGTGCTGGCTGTTCTGGAGGATTTGGATAACGGTAACGAGTACTATCTGTCCATCGTGGATTCATTCTCGG
>CAYXVJ010000174.1:2522-4670 GCA_964468675.1 uncultured Oscillospiraceae bacterium | reverse complement strand
ACTGAAGGACCTTATATATATACGGAGTGGATCTTACCGTGCAACAAGTGGCTCTGTTTCATGCCAGCACTGGCTTAATTCTCTGCATGGGAACTGCAATATTCAGGGTTTCTTTGGAGGTAAGGTTGACACACTAGAGTTTCAAACGTAAGGTCTAAGCTTTGATGTTTTATGCTACACTTTGCTTTCTAGAAATTTGTGGCAGAGGATAAGATATGGAATTAGTGATCAAGCACTTTAGTGAGTTAACAAATAAGGAACTATATGAGATCTTACAGGTACGTGTAGCTGTTTTTGTCCTTGAACAAAATTGTGCATACCAGGAAGTTGATGGTAAGGACATAGATGCGATTCATGTCTACTTAAAAGACGAGACAGGCATACAAGCCTATTGCCGCGTATTAGCTGCTGGAGTATCGTACAAAGAGGCATCTATAGGCAGAGTACTTACTCTGCGTAGGGGATCGGGTTTAGGTGAAGAAATCTTATCGGCAAGCATTCAAGTAGCACGAGACAGTTTGAATGCAAACTCCATTCGTATTGGTGCTCAGGCCTATGCTAAAGCCTTCTATGAGAAACTAGGCTTTAAACAAGCCTCTAGCGAATATTTAGAAGATGATATACCTCATATTGAGATGCTATTAGAACTTTAATGTATGTTTATTTTTAAATGTAATAAGCATCAAGAGTGCGTGGGAGTTGCTCCTCTTGATGCCTATTACGTGCAATAGCGAATACTACTTTATTCGATTAAGCCCATAAGCTTATGTGGAACATAGAGTTCCTCTAAGAATGTTACATCTTCATCTGTTAGTTTGATCTTTAGAGCACCTACCGCATCGTCATAGTACTTTGCTTTGGTCGCGCCAATGATAGGGGAGCTAACACCTTTAGCGAATTGCCAAGCTAAGGCGATTTGCGTCATGCTGGCATCGTATTTTTTGGCTAGTTCATGGACTCGTTCTACGATCTTTGTATCACTGTCTTTTGTACTATCGTATTTTAAGATGGCAACTTTATCCGTTTGGCTGCGTTTCGAATCTGTTTCCCAATCCAGGCGAGATAGTCTACCTGAAGCTAGGGGACTGTAAGGGGTGAGTGATACGTTTTGCTCTTTACATATCGGGATGAGTTCACGTTCGTCTTCTCGATACAAGAGATTGTAGTGATTTTGCATGGTGCTAAATGGAGTCTGGCCATTGTCTCTTGCAGCAAGCTGCATCTTGGCGAACTGATAGCCAAACATCGCTGATGCACCTAGTGCTCTGACTTTACCTGCTTTGACTAGGCTGTCTAGTGCTTCCATGGTCTCTTCGACAGGCGTATTTTTATCAAAACGGTGGATGATATAAAGATCAATGTAATCTGTACCAAGGCGCCTTAAAGAGTCATCTGCTTCACGTAAGATCGCATCTTTACTTAAGCCACCTTCATTGAAGAAGACTTTTGTGGCTAAGACGACCTTGTCTCTTGATGTATGCTTTTTAATAGCTCTACCTAAAAACTCTTCACTTGTACCGCTTGAATAGACATTGGCTGTATCGAAGAAATTGATGCCGAGGTCTAGTGCATGCCTCACCATCTGCTCTGTTTCTTTTTCATCTAATGTCCACTCATGAAAGTTTTCAGAGGGGCTTCCAAAACTCATACAACCCACACAGATGCGAGATACATTTAGATCTGTGCTCCCTAATTTCGTATAGTCCATGATCCTTACTCCTTCTAAAGTATTGTTAAATAGAGTGTAAGGCTTAAAGTCCTGTTTAAGTCAAGCTTTATATATCAATACAGTTTGAACAGTGAACGTGACTAGTTAATCGAAACGAAAGACTTCTTTTAAGCGGTCTTGCGTTTCATCTTCCCAGATTAAGATATCGCTCATATATGCATCCCAACGCTTGACTACAGGGCTCTTACTTTGGATCTCCTGTGCGTAAGCTGCACCTTTTTCGCACTCATAGTAACCAAAGAGATCGTAGCCACTAGCATAAATGCTGTAGTTTTTAATACCAGCATCGTTTAAAACTTGTTTCATCTCTGGCCAAATCTCATCGTGGCGTTTGATGTATTCATCCATATAGCCTTCTTTAACTTTAGCTCTCCAAGCATAACGTTCCATGATTATTCTCCTTACTGTTGTTAATAGAT
>CAYXVJ010000174.1:0-2512 GCA_964468675.1 uncultured Oscillospiraceae bacterium | reverse complement strand
TCCATGATTATTCCTCCAAATATTCTATGGCTCCATTCTAGCAAAGAAGTATTACTTTGTGAGATTGGCGTGTTGACCAGTTTAGAGATGCTCTAGTTCTGGGTTTATACAAGTTTTACTCGCTAAAATACAATAAATTCCTTTTTGATTAATTGCATTTTTGTATAGTTCAGCTTATTATAGTTGGGAAATTGCTCATCTTGTTTTGAGTTTTTACTTAAAATAGGAAATCGAACAGAAATAGGAACGAACGAATGTCAGAACATGTTTCACAGCTCAGGAGACGCATATTCAGATTCGCGCTATGTAGTTTTACTACAGTAGGTCTTTTTCTGAATACTGCCTGTGGTCTATTACCAGAAGAACCGGTGTACGAGCGTGCGCCCGTTGCAGTCGCCTATACCCAAAGCCCTTATGAATATACGACCGTTCAAAGAGGTGATATTGAAATACGCCAATCGGTCCGCTTTGAATATGAACCTACACAAGAAGCTGTATTAGCTTTTAATGTTGGTGGCTTATTGATTGAAGGGATTTATGTCAATCAAGGTAGCCAAGTAACTGAAGGTCAGATTCTAGCGGAGCTAGAAGCTGCAGATATCGATTTACAGTATAGTCAGGCAGAAGATGCGATCGCGAGATTAGAATTAGAGATCTTACAAACAAAAGAGAATCAAGCACTCGAACGGCGTATGCTTCAAGCGGACCTTAAACATGCTACAGCAGCAGATTTAAAAGAACGCTTAACAACGTTAGACGATGGACATAAGAAACATATCCAACAATTAGAAGATCGTCTTTATATCCAAAATCTAGAACTGGATCAAATGGAAGCACTCGCTGCTGAAAGACGACTTGTAGCTCCTTTTGACGCGACCGTTTCTTACGTACGTGAAATAAGAGAAGGTAGTAGATCGATATCAGGCGAGAACATGATCAAGCTTGCAGTTAGTGAGAGCTCCATGTTTGTCGGCAAAACAGATATCCCTCAATATTTTACACCTGGAACGGAATTACAAGTAACAGTTGGTGACGATGAATTACCAGTTGTTGCCATTGATCCTGAAGAATATGGCTTGGATATTGAACCAGAGACAAGTTCTTGGAGCAGTAAAAACGATGAGTTTTATGTGTATTTAAGTCTTCAAGCTGAAAACATCGTACTCGAATCCGGTACTCGCGCCAACGTAAGTATCCTGCTGGATGCATCAAGAGACAGTTTGTTAATTGATAAGGATGCCTTGCACTTCTCAGAAGAACAAGCATTTGTTTATGTGGAATCTGAAGATGGCCTAAGAGAAGTTGAATTCATTGAGATTGGTTTATCCAATAACGACTTTGTTGAAGTGCTTAGCGGTTTAGAAGAAGGGGAGAGAATCATACTTGATTAAACGATATATAAAGCAGTTTGTAGTGATGGTGCTCGTAGCAGGACTCTTGGCTTCTTGTACCACTGAACAGGGCATTGAAGTTCCCACATTGCTTGAACCTGTGGGTGCTCAATTAGAAACAGTCGCGGTTAGCCGTGGCAACGTAGATGTAACAAGTGTCTATGACGGACAAGTGATCCCCAATACAGAAGTCTTTAGTTTTGATATGGATGGCAGAGTCACAGAGGTACATGCTTATTTAGGGAATAAGGTGTCAGAAGGTGATGTCTTAATTGAAATAGAGAACATCGACCAAGACCGTATTGAAGCATTAGAAGAAGAAAAAGAAAACTTAAGCTTATCTTTTGAGCATGAGCTTACGATTTTGAATTTACAGCTGAAAAAAAGTGAAGTTGAACTCTCAAGATTAAAAGCAAATGGTGCTTCAACTGATGAGATTAGTAGACAACAATTAAATGTGGAGCGTGCCACATTAAACAGAACACAGGCAACGGCTCGCTACGATCAGCGGGTAGAACAAATAGACTTGCAACTAGAACGCTTAGTTGTTCCAGAAGCAAGACTCCAATTAGTCGCACCAAAAGAAGCAAGGGTACTGTACTTACCTTCTTATAACGAGGGGGATACGATTCAAGCTTACGATACCGTGCTTGTGCTAGCTTACGAAGATGAACTCTTATTTAGAAGTGCTTTTGTAAGTGACCATTATTTAAACACAGCTGTTGAAGTGAGTGCTCAAATCGGTACCAAGGCCTATGGATTGATTCCACACCCTATGGATTGGTCGGTTTACATGACGCTCGTCATTAACGATAAGACGCCTTATTCCTACCATACAATTGAAGGCTTAAGCACAACATCTGATGTAGTGTCAGGCATGTATGCACCTCTCAAGGTTGTAACCCAGCGAGCAGAGGATGTCTTGATCTTGCCGAAGAACACCATCTATAGAGAAGGCAGTACTAGATATGTCTATGTCGTAAAAGATAATGTTCGTGAGAAGAGGGAAGTTGAGATAGGTTTAACGAATGACTCATGGATTGAGATTGAAAGCGGCTTAGTAGAAGGAGAAGAGGTATATGTCCATGACTAAAAGAATCAAAGCACTTAGTACCATCTTA
>CAYXVJ010000173.1:0-4838 GCA_964468675.1 uncultured Oscillospiraceae bacterium | reverse complement strand
TGCGCCTCTTAACCGTTAAAGGCGGTGTTGGTCACATCATTGAGTACGATGGTCCTGGCATTAAGAGTTTATCTGTACCTGAGCGTGCAACCATTACCAATATGGGGGCAGAGCTTGGTGCGACCACCTCTATATTCCCAAGCGATGAATTGACATTAGAGTACATGAAAGCACAAGGTCGAGCTGAACTTTGGGAGCGCTTAGAAGCCGATGAAGGAGCCGTCTATGACCGTGAAATAACCATCAACTTAAGTGAGCTTGAGCCATTGGTTGCTTTACCTCATAGCCCGGACAATGTCTACACCGTACGAGAGGCTGCAAAGAAAAAAGTCAAAGCAGATCAAGTTGCAATCGGTTCATGTACAAACTCATCGTTTATGGACATGGTTAAAGTGGGTGATGTATTAGCCGGTGGCACTGTCCATGACGATGTCTCATTAGTCGTAGGTCCTGGCTCTAAACAAGTCCTCAACATGATCGCACGTAACGGCACACTCGCCAATATGATCGGATCTGGCGCACGAATTCTTGAAGCAGGTTGTGGTCCATGTATTGGTATGGGACAAGCTCCACCAACAGATGGTGTTAGCTTGAGAACACACAATAGAAATTTCTATGGACGAAGTGGCACACAGTCTGCCCATGTTTATCTCGTTAGCCCTGAGACTGCAGCTGTCTCAGCTTTAACCGGCTACCTTACAGATCCGAGAGACTTTGGAGCAGCACTACCTAAAGTAGAAATGCCTAGCGAGTTCTTGATCAATGACAACAACGTGGTACAGCCACCAGAGGACGGACATACTGTTGAGGTTGTCCGCGGTCCGAACATTAAGCCATTCCCAGTGAACACAAGCCTAGATGAGCGCATAGAAGGTGAAGTTTTAATTCAGTTAGAAGATAACATCACGACAGACCACATTATGCCTTCGAATGCGAAGCTCTTACCGTTTAGATCGAACATTCCACACCTGGCAAGCTTTTGTCTCGTACCCTGTGATGAAGGCTTCCCGAGACGTGCTATAGAAAAAGACGGTGGCATCATCGTTGCAGGTCATAACTATGGTCAAGGTTCAAGCCGTGAGCACGCAGCTTTAGCACCACTACATCTCGGTATTACAGCAGTATTAGCAAAGAGTTTTGCGCGTATTCATCAGGCAAACCTGATTAATAACGGCATATTACCGCTGACCTTTAGAGATGAAGATGACTACGCCAAATTGACAGAAGGTGTGAATCTAAGTATTGAAAATGCACCGGATCAAGTAAATGCTGCAGTAGATGGAGCAGATGTGCTTGTGAAAAACCTTAGTACAGGTGAAGAAATCTTATGTTCACTGGATATCAGCAGTCGCCAACGTGACATGCTCTTGGCTGGTGGTCTTTTGAACATGACAAGATCCTTAACGGAAGATGGACAATAGTATGGAAACAAAAAAAGAATTTAGTGAAGAAAATAAGAAAATGTTTGAGCGTCTGGAACTTTTAGTTCCAGACTCCAAAGCAGTAGAGACGTTTAACAAAAGTAAGTCTAGACAAGCCATTCCCATAGAACTGTATAACCGCTATGGTGTGAAGCGTGGTCTTCGTAATGACAATGGCTCTGGTGTTTTAGTAGGTTTAACAGATATTGCTGAAGTGTATTCGTACATTGTAGACGACAACGAGAGGCTACCAGTAGAAGGCAGGCTTTACTATCGAGGCATTGATGTCGATGACCTCGTCAACGGATTTTACGAAAATAAGCGTTTTGGTTTTGAAGAGACAGCCTTTTTACTGATGATGGGTGAATTGCCTAGTGAATCAGAATTAAAAGAGTTTAGTGATTGCCTTGCAAGTCACCGAGCATTGCCAGATGGTTTCTTAGAAGACCATATCTTGAAGAACCCAAGTAGAGACATCATGAACAAGATGAGCAGAAGCGTACTAAACTTATACGCTCGTGATAAGCATGCCGATGATGTGTCGCCTGAAAATGTATATGTTCAATCGATGAAACTGATAGCTAGATTTCCAGCACTTGCTGCGTATGGTTATATGGCGAAAGCGCACTATATGGATAAAGAAAGCCTATTTATCCATGATCCTAAACCGGAATACAATACAGCAGAAAACCTCCTTTATATGATCAGGCCAAGCGGCGAATTCTCTGAACTTGAAGCGAGAATCTTAGACCTTGCGTTAGTCTTACATGCAGACCATGGTGGTGGTAATAACTCGACGTTTACAGTTCGTGCTGTTACATCAACAGGTACAGACTCCTATTCAGCCATTGCAGCGGCCATGGGCTCATTAAAAGGTCCACAGCATGGTGGCGCTGCAGCCAAAGCCTTTGCCATGATGAAGGATTTAAAAGCCAATGTAGAGAATATACGTAGTGAACCTGAAGTCGCCCATTACTTAAGGCGAGTACTCAATAAAGAAGCCTTTGATGGGACAGGGCTCATATACGGTGTAGGGCATGCAGTATATACCTTATCTGATCCTCGAACCAAACTGCTTCGTGACTATGCAAGGCAGCTTGCTTACGAGAATGGTTTTGAAGACGACTATGAGATGTACATCATGACCGAAAAATTGGCGTTGGAAGTCTTCAGAGAAGTCAAGCAAACCGATCGTGCACTATGTGCGAATGTCGATTTCTACTCTGGTTTTGTATACCGAATGCTTGGTATTCCAGAAGAGTTATTCACACCGATATTTGCAGTTGCAAGGGTAGCAGGCTGGTGTGCACACCGTTTAGAAGAGTTGATATCAGGTGGTAGGATTATGAGGCCTGCTTATAAATCGGTTGCCAAACGACGTGCTTATACCCCGATGGAAGATCGGAATCCAGAGATTGGGATCGAGTAACTGGTAAACTTGCATGAATAAAGAGGGTGCTTTTTGTAACGTCTATCTTTTGGACACAAAAAATATTGATTAATCTGTTTGCTGTAACATAGCAAGTCAAAACCTCCTAGCTGATAATGGGCTTAGGCATTGGCCAAGAAGTTCAGTTTGGAGGTTTTGTTATGCAAGGATTACCATTAGTTATCGTTTTTGTGATTGCCATTATTTTAATGATCGTCGCAATATCGAAATGGAAGGTGCATCCGTTCCTCGCGATTATGACCATTTCACTCGTATTTGGTATGATCGCAGGAATACCACTCGTCAATAAGACAGAGGATGGGGTAGTTCGTTTAGGATTGGCCAATGTTATTGGTAGTGGTTTCTCAGGAACATTTACCAGCATCGGTATCGTTATTATCCTTGGCGCATTAATTGGCAGCATTCTAGAAACAACAGGAGCCGCCGTTAAGCTCGCAGATGTAGTCGTAAAAATTGTAGGTCCGAAATACCCAACATTAGCCATAGGGTTAATGGGATGGATTGTTTCGATTCCCGTTTTTTGTGACTCAGGTTTTGTTATTTTAAATCCGATTCGTAAAGCCATGGTTAAGCGTACTGGAACATCTAGTGTCGCCATGACCGTTGCCTTATCCGCAGGTCTTTATGCGTCACACGTGTTTATTCCACCGACACCAGGCCCAATTGCTGCAGCAAATACACTGTATGAAAGCCAAGGTATGCCAGCAAACTTGTTACTCGTAATGGGTATGGGTGTCTTGATTTCTATTCCAGCATTACTTGGTTCATTCATTTTTGCATCTTACATCGGTAAGAAAGTTCAATCTGAAGAAGATGTACCCAATGACGATGAAGTCATGCAGACCTATGAAGAGATTAAAGCAAGCTACGGTCATATTCCAAATGCTTTTTTATCCTTCGCACCAATTGTCGTGCCGATTCTCTTGATGGCCTTAGGCTCTATCGCCAGCATGGCTAATTGGACTGGAAGCTTATTCAACATTACTTCATTCTTAGGTACCCCCATCATCGCGCTTGCGGTAGGTACGATCTTTGGAGTCTGTTTATTGTTTGATACAAAGACAATGGGTAAGTTCTATGAGCTAACCAATGAAACATTGAAGGTAACAGGTCCGATCTTATTCGTTACCGCAGCTGGTGGTGTTTTAGGACGCGTCATTGCAGAGTCAGGCCTCGTTGGCTACATCACTCAAAATGCAACTGCATTGCAAGCCATTGGTATTTTCTTCCCATTCTTGCTATCTGCAATCTTGAAGACAGCGCAAGGCTCTTCTACTGTTGCACTTACAACAACAGCAGGTATTGTAGCACCATTGTTGCCTGTCCTAGGACTAGATACAACAGCCTTGATCTCCTTAACCGTCATTGCAATCGGTGCCGGTTCCATGACTGTGTCTCACGCCAATGACAGTTACTTCTGGGTCGTCACCAACTTTGGTGGACTCACACCAGAAAAGGGATATAAGACTCAGACGATGGCTACCTTGGTTGAAGGCTTATGTTCAATGGTAGGTGTACTTATCTTGTGGCTTATCTTAAGGTAAAGTGAATAGTAAAGAGGAGATACACATGAAAGAAGTCATCTTAATACCGGATTCATTTAAAGGCACACTTAGCTCTGCAAGAATCTGTGAGATTCTAGCAGAAGAAATCCATCGTTACTATCCAGCTGCGAAGGTCATCTCTGTGCCTGTAGCAGATGGTGGTGAAGGTAGTGTGGATGCATTCTTAGCTGCTGTCGGTGGCAAGAAGGTCTACCACACGGTTAAAGGTCCTTATTTTGAAGAGATGGAATGCTATTACGGTATCTTAGCTGATGGAACAGTCATAATCGAAATGGCTGCCTGTGCAGGTCTCCCTTTAGTGGAAGACAATAAAGATCCAGGGAAGACGACAACTTATGGTGTTGGTGAATTGATTCGTCATGCCATATTAGGAGGAGCAAAGGAGCTCGTCATCGGGCTTGG
>CAYXVJ010000172.1:0-4843 GCA_964468675.1 uncultured Oscillospiraceae bacterium | reverse complement strand
CATTATCAAGCCAGAATTCGCATCAAATGTTAATGCTTCAAAGTTGAATTTTAATTCTTCCTGGGAGGTCGAATATAAAATCTTCCCTGTATCGTCTATAACGACGTTGATGGAGTCTGTTTCAGATGAATATGGCAGATTCGTATCCCAGAATGATTTGCGTAGATTAACAAAGCATGCGCCGCCATAATTTGAATCATTATATATAGAAATTGGTCTTGAATAGAGTATTCCTTCACTGTTATCAGCAGATATTTGATTCTTAGCCATAGGATAGAAGGTTAACCCATACTTGTTTGTTTGCGCGATTTCAAGAAATGCATCCTGATCATAGCTGGCGATATGGAATAACTGATCATAAATCGAGTTTATGTCCAGATAAATGGTTGCGTTTGCTATTAAGAGCTGCCCTTTGTTAAAAAATATACCTAAGTCGTAGTCTAAGTTGGTTTGGAAAGCGGATCGTACAATATTCATTGCAGTTAAGATCTTTGTATAATCTGAATTTGATTTATTTAATGTTACGGATTTTAAAGCTTGAATGTCTGGGATTAATAAGAGTCTATCTGCATCCAAAATGCTCTCCTCAATTGATGTCGAGATCAGCATGGCTGAACGTTCTGTTTGGTTCAAGTACTGTTCTTTAGTATTGGCTTCAATTCTATATGTTGATTGAATTACATTAATATTTATCAATATTATAGGTATCAATAGGACAGCTAAAATTGGTCCCCACAACTTGATTAATTGCTTGATAGCCCGCATACATAACACTCCATACTGATAGCTTGATTGTATAGACCATCATACCCAAAGGGGAAAACAGTGTAAAGGGTTATACACTTTATTTAAAAGTCATGAAATGTGCTTCATGAGCAGATTTCGTTAGGTGATTTTTTATGGTTAAGCAGAAAATGCACTCGATAACAGTTTTTGCTTGTTGTTTTAATCATGCTCATTTCCTATATTGAAAGCACATTGAAAACAACGTGGAGGAGGAAACACATATGAAATTTAGTTCTCACAGGTGTCGTTGCTTGTGGAAATGGTGATGACGTTAAAGAAACTAAAGATGATGCAAGTCAAAAGACATCGGAAGGTACAGGCGACAAGTCAATTGTTCCTGGAGAATTACCGTTCACCGAAGAAGATGTCACAATTACTATTGGTCTTGAACAATCTACAGTAATAGAAGATTTCAAAACCAATAAGATGACTCTCTTCATGGAAGAGCAGACAGGTTTGACACTAGATTTTGTTACGTATCCAGCAAACGAGATGCTAACAAAATTAGAACTAAGTGTTTCTACTGACGGTACAGACTTACCAGATATACTAGTCGGTGGCTTTGCTCAGAACGTTATTATGCCTTGGGCAAAAGCAGAGATGATTATTCCAATGAATGACTACTACGATGATTTATTCTTCTGGGGTAATGAGACGATTGAAACAGATCCTGACCTATCACTAGATGAGATCAAACGCTACATCACAAGCTATGATGGCAATATCTACGGCATGTATGGATATAACAGCACACTGAATAATCAGTATTCAGGTAGCCGTTTAAATATTTATCGTCCATGGCTAGAGAAGCTTGGTATTGAGATGCCAACAACAACCGATGGATTCTATGACATGCTCGTGTCATTCCGTGATGAAGATCTTAATGAGAACGGTGAGGCTGATGAAATTGCTCTTACTGGTTATAACGAAGGCACATCCTTTGTTAACGTAAGAAAATACTTAATGACTCCATTTGTTTATGTGCAAGACAATTACTGGACTGCAGATAATGGCACCATTGATGTCGCTTTTAATACGGATGGCTGGAGAGAAGGATTGAAGTTCTCGAATAAGTTATATGAAGAAAAACTTATCGATCCATCTATGTTCACACAAGATCAGGCCACTATGACGGTAACCTTGAGCCAAGATGAGCAAGTTGTAGGATCCTTCATCCGCTTCTCTAGTACAAATATGAGTGCTGAAGATGAGAACCGTTACCTCTATGATCGCTCTGAGTATTTGATTGGTCCAGATGGTGTCGAACGTACATCAGTAACACCTGCAATTCCAAACTTAAGAGGCTTGATAACAAAGAATGCACAAGAACCAGAACTTGCATTTATGCTTCTAGACTATATGAACGGTTATGACTTATCCGTTATTACTCGCTATGGATTTGAAGGTGAAGATTTTGAAGCAACAGATCAAGAAGCAGAGCGTACAGCATTAGCAGAGTTCTGGAATGATCAACCAATCCACTATCCAAACGAACTATACGGTGAAGGTTTTGAACTCCCTGTTAACACCTATAACTATGATCCAGGCACGTGGGGTACATTGCAAAATACATGGTGGGCACAAATTGGTCCAAATACAATGACTGAACCAATGAATAAACTCTTCACAGCAGCAGGTACTATTGGTACAGAGCGTGAACAGTGGACATATATCTCTGAGTTCCGTCACTACTACTTCCTTACAGAAGACCATAAACTACGTAACGATGACTGGATTGTTGCAGGCTTGATTTATACAGAAGAAGAGCAAGAAGTCATTACAGACAGCTATTCTGAAATCGTCTCTTATGTTGAAGAGATGTGGGCATCATTTGTCACCGGTGCAGTAGATATCGATGACGACGGTGCATGGAACAACTACTTATCTCAACTAGAGAACATGAGATTAGAAGATTGCATTGAAGTCGCTCAACAAGCATACGATCGCCAACGCGGCTAAGGCTTACAGATTTTAAGATGGTGACTAAGTGGCAGGTTTCCTGCCACTTAGTTTACTAAATTGCTTTTTAGAGTAGAGTCGTGCATACGCATTGTCACTTAATTTTGATCATTTCTATAACAGCATTGAATATATAGTAATGATAAAGGTGGAGGCCAAATGAAAAACAAACTAATTAAAAAATATAGACCTTACTGGCAACTATATATTTTTTTAATATTACCCATTATTTATGTTGTTCTTTTTAAATATATACCAATGGCGGGTATTCAATTAGCCTTTAGGAAATATGAAATTAAAGGTGGTATTTGGGATAGCCCGTGGGTTGGGATGGATAACTTTCAAAGATTCTTTCGATCGTATCAATTTCAACGTGTTATTACCAACACAATCAGGTTATCAGTCACATCGATAGCGCTAGGATTTCCTTTCCCCATTATTTTTGCCTTGCTCTTGAACACCGTAAATAAGCTGAAATTTAAAAAGGCTGTGCAGACCATTACCTATGTCCCACACTTTATTTCTACTGTGGTTCTTGTGGGTATGTTGATGCAAGTGTTTAATCCGAATTTCGGTGTTTACGGCAGAATATATAGCTACTTTACAGGTGAAATGGCTCCTGACCTGTTTGCTTCTACTAGAGGATTTAGAAACTTATATATATGGTCTGGTATCTGGCAAGGATTTGGTTGGAACTCGATTATGTATTTAGCTGCACTGACTTCAGTATCGCCTGAATTGCACGAGGCAGCTCAAATCGATGGAGCATCTAGATTCCAACGCATTATGTATGTTGACTTCCCAGCGATTCTACCCACGATAATTATCATGCTGATCCTGCAAACAGGGACCGTCATGAACATTGGTTTTGAGAAGATCTTCTTAATGCAAAATGATTTGAATATTTCTGCTAGCGAAGTTATTTCTACCTATGAATATAAGCGTGGATTGGCTTCAGGTGGTGCATCAGACTTTTCATTGTCTACAGCGATTGGTCTATTTAATTCAACCGTTAATTTAATCTTACTGGGGACTGTCAATACCATCTCCCGTAGAGTTAACAATACTAGTTTGTGGTAGGAGAGTCATATGCAACGAACAATGAGATACACAAATACAAAGCGTAGGATCAGACTGTCTAAGCAAGATAAGCTCTTCTATACATTAACGTATCTATTTTTAGGGTTTGCTACTTTAACAGTTGTTTACCCACTGATATACATACTATCCGCATCTCTTTCATCAGCGGATGCTGTTACAACGGGTAAGGTCATACTATGGCCTGTAGATTTTAGTTTGGATGGTTATAAAACTGTCTTGGCTTACAATCGTGTATGGATAGGTTATAGGAATACTATCTTTTATACCGTTGTAGGTACGTTTATCAGCTTATCGATGACGCTGATGTGTGCGTATCCTCTATCTAGAAAGGGATTGCCACATAAGGGATTTTTCACGTTCCTCTTTACTTTTACCATGCTTTTTGGTGGAGGACTGATTCCTACCTATCTGCAAATTTATAACCTTGGCATGATCAATACCGTCTGGGCTATTCTATTGCCAGGTTCAATTGCAGCCTACCAGATGATTATCGTACGAACATTCTTCGTCAACACGATTCCAGATGATCTGCTTGAATCCGCACAGATTGATGGATGCAATGACTTCCGTTTCTTCTTCTCCTTTGTCTTACCATTGTCTAAAGCAGTCATTGCTGTCGTTGCCTTACAATATGCAGTCGGACATTGGAACTCGTATTTCCAACCAATGATCTACTTACAAGATACTGAAAAATATCCATTGCAGATATTCTTGCGTGAGATTTTAGTCATGAGTCAGATGGATGCATCAGATTATGTTGATGAAGAAACAGCTGTAGCCATTCAAGGTATGAGAGACTTAATTAAATACGCCTTGATTGTCGTATCTACTGTGCCAATCTTATGTGTCTATCCTTTCATTCAAAAGTACTTCGTTAAAGGTGTTATGATTGGATCACTGAAAGGCTAATAATATTACTCTGCTTAAGGAGATGACTCGATGAAACTTGAAACGATAGAAGATATACGTAGCGTACTCTTTAGTACGGATATCACGT
>CAYXVJ010000171.1:3273-4879 GCA_964468675.1 uncultured Oscillospiraceae bacterium | reverse complement strand
TTAAACCGTATAGCTCAAACAGGAGCAACCCTCTATCGTACGGATCAACAAGGGACCATCATTGCCAAGAGCGACGGCAAAAACCTTATTTGGTCAGCAGACGTAAGCCTTGGTTTAGCACCTACAACGATACCAAAACCAACGGCTAAGCCTACAAGCAGCGAAGCACCTGCACCCACTAAAGATTCAAGTACCACGAAAGAGACGACTAAAACAGCAGCGGCGACAACAACAATAACAGCAACTACCGTTGCTCCAACAAAGGCACCAGTTGCACCAACAAAGGCTCCGGATCCAACAGTTGCTCCTACGGCAGCACCTACAGTTGCACCAACTATTGCACCTACGACTGCAGCTCCGACCATTGCACCTACAACTACAGAGGCACCAGTAAGTGATTTTAAGTATGTACTGAATATCAATCCAAAAGCTGATAAACATGTATTCCATCATTCGCATTGCAGTAGTGTTAAGCAGATGAATGAGAGTAATAAGCGATTTAGTAATCAAACGAGAGAAGAGATCCTTGCAGAAGGCTTTGTTGCATGTCAAAGATGTAATCCTTAGATCTTGCCTTTTAAAGAAGAGTGGTATAATATCCTGACACTTGGAATTAAAAAGGATTGGATACGATGTACAGTATTTTTGTGAAAAATTATATATTTTATAACGCAGATCAAGGCTCTAGCGGTAGTGTAGATACCGATGCAGATGACTTAGATCTTGATGACGAAGAGCAAATGGCTAAGATGCCTGAGTCAGTGGTTTTACCTTTCGTTGCACTCAGAGGCATGACCGTCATTCCCAATACGTCATCTTCTTTTGATGTGGCGAGACCACGTTCACTAGCTGCTTTAGAAATGGCTATGGAAGGCGAACGCTTATTAGTCGTCTGTGCGCAAAGTAACATTGAAGCAGACTGGCCAGAAGATACAGATATCGTAGGCCGTATTGCTTGTGTCGTTAAAATTGATGAGACCATTGAACGTGGTGAGCATAATGTGAGGCGTGTAGTAGTCCGTGGACTATGCCGTGCTACCGTTACAAGCGTAAATGAAGAAGATGGCTTCCAGACTGTTGAAGTAAAGCCAGTTTTCGAACGAAATAGACAAAGGATTAACCAAGACGAAGACAAGCTTGAAGCGTACAGAAGAGAGATCTTACTTGCTTACCAAGAGTTCGCTAAGTTAAGTGGACGCGTCAGCCTAGAAGGCGTGGCAGCTTTAGTCCAAGTTAATGACCCTGTCGTTATGGCTGATATCGTTGCCTCGAATTTGAGCTTAAATCTTCATGGACAGAACATGCACCTAGAAGAGCTGGATATTGAAGCTCGCCTTCACATGATTCTCTTGATTCTATCCAGAGAGCGTAAGCTTGCTGAATATGAGAAGGAGCTAGAGGATAAGGTCAGGTCTGAAATTGAAGCAGGCCAAAAGGAATACTATCTTCGTGAACAGTTAAAAGTGATTCACTCTGAATTAGGCGATTCTGAAACGGCAGAGGAAGAAACAGATCGCTACCTAAAGCTCTTAGAAGAGATCGAGTTAAACGATCGAGATCGCAAACAGGTAGAAAAAGAAATAAGCCGTTTGTCTAAATATCCACC
>CAYXVJ010000171.1:240-3204 GCA_964468675.1 uncultured Oscillospiraceae bacterium | reverse complement strand
ACTTCCCAGAGGCTGCAGTTCTTAGAAATTACCTTGATCTAGTTTTTGAGTTGCCATGGGGCAAGGTTAGTGAAGACGAGATCAATATTAAATCAAGCAGACGTCAACTGGATAAAGACCACTATGGTCTTGAGAAAGTAAAAGAACGCGTCTTGGAATACTTAGCTGTCTTAAAAAGACAAAAGGGTATGGAGAAGCGTGAGATCGGTGCACAGATCCTGTGTTTTGTTGGACCTCCAGGTGTAGGTAAGACATCGATTGCTCAATCCATTGCTAAATCAATGGGTACTGAATATGTGCGCATGTCCTTAGGTGGCGTTCGAGATGAAGCTGAGATCCGTGGTCACAGGCGTACATACGTTGGTGCTATGCCTGGTCGTTTAATCAATGCGATAAAACGTGCCGGTACAGACAACCCCTTAATATTGATGTATGAGATCGATAAACTAGGTAGCGACTTTAGGGGAGATCCTGCAAGTGCTCTCTTGGAGATCTTAGATCCTGCACAAAACTTTGCCTTTAGAGACCATTATCTAGAACTGGACTACGACTTATCGAAGGTCATGTTTATTACAACTGCCAACAGTATCGATACCATTCCAGCACCGCTTCTGGACCGCATGGAGTTAATAGAAGTCAATGGTTATACAGAAGAAGAGAAGTACAATATTGCTAAGCTACACTTGTGGCCAAGACAATTACGTCAACATGCGATCGAGAAGTCTGATGTATCTTTAAATAAAGCTGCCATTATGCAAATCATCCGTTACTACACGAGAGAAGCGGGTGTCAGGCAACTTGAGCAGCAATTAGCACACTTATGTAGACGCATCGTCTTAAAGATGGAAGAGGATGACTTAGAGTTACCGATCCGTATTGGTAAAGCTGATGTTGACTCATACCTTGGTAAGCCAAAGTTCTTTGAAGATGAGCAAATGAGACAAGATCTTGTTGGACTCGCTAAAGGATTGGCATGGACATCCGTTGGAGGCGATACCTTAGCAATTGAAGTGAGCATTGTACCAGGTACAGGTAAACTAGAGCTAACAGGTCGCCTAGGTGAAGTCATGCAAGAATCAGCTAAAGTTGCTTTAGCCTATATCAGAAGCGAGGCCACGGATTTAGGTGTTGATGTTGACTTTGCAAAGACAAGTGACATACATATCCACGTACCAGAAGGTGCTGTACCAAAGGATGGTCCATCTGCAGGTATTACACTTGCCACAGCCTTGTATTCAGCACTGAGTGAAAAACCAGTACGTCACAATGTGGCCATGACTGGAGAGATCACCATCCGAGGTCGTATCTTACCGATTGGCGGTTTAAAAGAGAAGGTCATTGCAGCCCACCGTGCTGGTATCAATACTGTATTGGTACCAACACCAAACTTGAGAGACTTAGATGAAGTACCAGAGTCTGTGAAGAGCAAGATGACATTCCATGGTGTCAGTGAAGCAAAAGATGTCTTCAAACATGCGATTGTAAAATAAAGATAGTAAGCAAAAAATCCTCGAGTTCCAAAAGAGCTCGAGGATTTTTTAGTATTAACAAATATGTTTTAAACGCGAATGATGCGTATATGAATCCATCCTATGCAAGCTAGGAGTCTAGTGTTGATGGAAGGACTTTACTTGTAATTGTACTGTTTTGTATTCGAGCAATAGTATTGCCTCATCTGGCTTACAAACATATTTATCCAACTCTTGTATTAGCTAAATTAAAGGGCTATGTTTCTCCTTTCTGAAAAGCATAACCCTTGGTTTTATTTGATTTATTTTGTATTGATTTCTTACACTAAGCCGTTAAATCACCCATGCTTTGGTTCATGCGATATTGGACATCGTAGAGCTGCTTGTAGCGTCCGCCTTGTGCCAATAGCTCTTCATGAGAACCGCGCTCACGGATGCCGTCTTGATCGATATAAACGATCATGTCGGCGTTTCTAATGGTCGAGAGACGGTGGGCAATAATAAGGCTTGTGCGACCCTTGGCAAGTTCATCTAGTGCTTGCTGGATCTTTACTTCGGTTGCCGTATCTAGAGCACTAGTAGCTTCATCTAGAATAATAATCGGTGGATTCTTTAAGAAGATACGGGCAATGCTGACACGTTGCTTTTGACCACCTGAGAGCATGGCACCACGCTCACCTACAACCGTATCGTAACCATCTGGTAATTCATTGATGAAATCATGGATCTCTGCTTTGCGAGCTGCTTCCATAATTTCTTCATCTGTTGCATCAGGTCTACCATATCGAATATTCTCTTTAATGCTAGCTGCAAATAAGAAGACATCTTGCTGGACGATACCGACATTGGATCTTAAACTCTTCAGTGTTAAGTCCTTGATGTCATGACCATCAATGGTGATGCTGCCAGCATCAATTTCGTAGAATCTTGGAATCAAGTTACACATGGTTGTCTTACCACCACCTGAAGGTCCTACTAAGGCAACTTTTTGACCAGGAGATACGTTTAAGTTGATGTGCTCTAAGATTGGCTGATCATCGCTGTAGGAGAAGCTAACTTCACTGAATTCAATTCTACCTTGGACATCAGTTAGTTCATGGGCATCTTCTTTATCTTTGATGTCTGGATCAATTTTCATGAGTTCAATGAAACGTTCGAAACCTGCCATACCATTGGTATATTGTTCGAAGAAAGCAACGAGCTTACGTATCGGTGCGAGGAAGGTACCGATATATAAGATGAAGGTCAACATATCGGTGAGCGTCATATCCGCGCGTACAACAAAGAAGGCACCTGCTGCAATGACAATGATGTTTAGTACAGATGTTGAGAACTCCATACCACCAGAGAAGAAAGCCATGGCTTTATAGTAACCACGTTTGGCGTCTCGATATTGGTTGTTACCACGATCGAACTTTTCGATTTCATATTCTTCGTTCGTGAAGGCTTTAGCAACACGTACACCCGAGATTGAGTTTTCAAGGTCTGCATTGAT
>CAYXVJ010000171.1:0-230 GCA_964468675.1 uncultured Oscillospiraceae bacterium | reverse complement strand
GCAGTTCTTGCTTTAACGGATCTTGATGCTTTGGCCATGTTTCGTCTTGAGCGAATGGTGATCCAGACAATGACGGGGATCATAACGAGTAGGATTAAGGCTAGTTGCCAACGGATCAAGAGCATGGCAATGAATGAACCGATTAGCGTCAGTGTTGAAATTAAGAGGTCTTCAGGACCATGGTGAGCCAGTTCAACAATCTCAAAGAGGTCTGAGATGACTCTACTCAT
>CAYXVJ010000170.1:0-4881 GCA_964468675.1 uncultured Oscillospiraceae bacterium | reverse complement strand
GCATGGGTGCGTAGACGCATCCGTATGGTGACGTGGAAACGTTGGAAGAAGACACGGACAAGGTTTAAGAACCTGAGACGTGCAGGCATCGACGAAGGCAAGGCATGGGAATGGGCAAATACGAGACTCGGTTACTGGCGAATCGCTGGTAGCTGGATCTTAACAAGAGCCATCCCCAATGCTCTCATAAAAGAGGCAAAGTACCTATCCATGTCTGACCTATATCTAGCGACCAGACGTTAAACGTTTGGAAACGCCGTATACCGAACGGTACGTACGGTGTTGTGGAAGCTCCCCGTTCAATTAATGAACGGGGTGCCATCCGATCGCCAATTATTCTCTTATGTTTACTGCCGTATTGCTCTAAATCTCCTTGTTTCAAATATACAAATAAATACCGTCAATTTAGACCATAAGTTTAATAGTCAGTGATTGTAATCACTGACTATATTCGTCTTACGTTCTATCTTTATAGATAAGAATACATCAAGCAAAAGCATCACACTGGTGGAGGTCCAAAATGATTAGACAGGCAGATCAAATAGACGAAAATAAAGACATCAAAGTTGAAGTCGTACGCGCTAACCCATGGGAGGGTTTTAATGGCGGTAACTGGGAAAACGAGATTGATGTAAGAAGCTTTATTCAAGAGAATTACACCGCTTACACAGGTGACGATAGTTTCCTAGTTGACCCAAGTGAAGATACTCGGTCCATCTGGAATCAAGTAGACAACATGATCCAAGAAGAGATCAAGAACAAGACGATCTCTGTTGATGTAGAGCGTTTCTCTGGTATTAACAATTTTGAGCCTGGCTATATCAATAAAGATATAGAGCGTATTGTGGGCCTCCAAGCAGATGCTCCACTCAAGCGCATCATGAATCCATACGGTGGCTTCCGTATGGTTGAGTCCTCTTTAGACGCCTATGGCCTTAAGATGGATCAAGAACTAGCCGATTCATTCAATGCTTATAGGAAATCTCATAACCAAGGTGTCTTCGATGCATACACACCTGAGATGCGCCTAGCCCGTACAGCAGGTCTACTAACTGGCTTACCAGATGCTTATGGCCGTGGCCGCATCATCGGCGACTACCGTCGTGTTGCTCTCTACGGTATCGATCGTTTAATCAAAGAAAAACAAGTGGATCTAAAGAACCTTAAAGGTAACGCCACTGAGGACTTGATCAGAAGCCGTGAAGAAGTATCTGAACAGATCCGTGCCTTACAAGACATTAAGAAGATGGCAGCATCCTACGGTTTTGATATCTCCGTACCTGCAACCAATGCACAAGAAGCCATCCAATGGTTATACTTTGCCTACTTAGCCGCTGTTAAAGAGAACAACGGTGCAGCGATGTCCATCGGTCGTAATACAAACTTTATTGATATTTATCTCGAGCGTGACCTCCAAGCAGGCTTAATTACGGAAGAAGATGCACAAGCGATGGTCGATCAGCTCATCATCAAGCTTCGCTTAGTCCGCCACTTGCGTACACCTGAGTACGATGAACTCTTCGCAGGAGACCCAACATGGGTCACAGAGTCCATCGGTGGTGTAGGTCTAGACGGACGACCAATGGTCGTACGTACTTCATTTCGTTTCTTACACAGCTTAACGAACCTAGGTCCATCACCAGAGCCAAACATGACGGTCCTCTGGTCTGAAGACTTACCTGAAAACTTCAAGCGCTACTGTGCCAAGATGAGCATTCAAACCGATGCCTTGCAATACGAAAACGATGACTTGATGCGTCCAATTTATGGCGATGACTATGCCATTGCTTGCTGTGTATCCGCCATGACCATCGGTAAGCAAATGCAATTCTTCGGTGCACGTGCAAACTTAGCGAAATCCTTACTCTATGCCATCAACGGTGGTGTAGACGAGAAGTCTGTCAACAAAAAGACAGGTGAGCCACTCCAAGTCATTGCAGGCCTTGAAGCCATTACAAGCGATGTCCTTGAATACGATGAAGTTCTAGATAAGTTCAAGCTCGTTGTTGACCGTTTAGCAGAGCTCTATGTCGATACCATGAACACCATCCATTACATGCACGACAAATACGCCTATGAAGCAGGCCAAATGGCTTTACACGATACAGATGTACACCGCTTCTTAGCAATGGGCATCGCTGGTATCTCTATCGTTGCTGACTCACTAAGTGCCATCAAGTTTGCCAAGGTTACTGCGATCCGTGACGAAAATGGTTTAGCCAAAGACTTCCACATCGAAGGCGACTTCCCTAAATACGGTAATGACGATGACCGTGTAGATGAAATCGCTGTTGAAGTAACAAAGTACTTCATGGAGCATCCTACCTACAGAGATTCTGAGCACACCTTGTCGCTGCTCACCATTACCTCAAACGTTGTATATGGTAAGAAGACTGGTTCAACACCAGATGGTCGTAAAGTTGGTGAAGCATTTGCTCCAGGTGCAAACCCCATGCATGGTCGTGACGAGAGAGGTGCACTTGCATCCCTAAACTCCGTTGCCAAATTACCGTACGAAGGCGTTGCGCAAGATGGTATTTCAAATACCTTCTCGATTACACCTGATTCCTTAGGTAAGTCCGAAGGGGAGCGCGAGAAGAACCTCGTCAACATTCTTGATGGTTACTTCAAGCAAAAGGCTTTCCACTTGAACGTCAACGTCTTACACCGTGAGATGCTCGTGGATGCAATGGAAAATCCAAGTAAGTACCCGAACTTGACCATCCGTGTGTCAGGTTACGCCGTTCGCTTCAATCAGTTGTCACGTGACCACCAGAAGGAAGTTATCAACCGTACATTCCACGATCGTGTATAAGCCCGATTGATATAAGTTATAGAGAGGTAGCGATTCATGCAAACAGGTTATCTGCACTCCATAGAAACGATGGGTCTACTAGACGGACCAGGCATCAGAACAGTATTCTTTCTCCAAGGATGTCCTTTACGCTGTTTGTTCTGTCATAACCCGGACACGCAAGAGTTTACTCAGCGCAGACCCATTGAAGTGGATGAAGTCTTGGATATTGCGAATCGCTACCGTACCTACTATGGAGACGATGGTGGTGTTACTCTCTCGGGTGGCGAGCCACTCGCTCAAGCAGCTTTCGTGACCGATGCACTAAAAGCGCTTAAAGAACAAGGCATCAATACCTGTGTAGATACATCCGGTGTTGTAAGCCCTGTAGCGCTTGCAAATCTCTTACCTTATGTGGATCGCTTCCTTTTAGATATTAAAGAGTTTACTCCAGATGCATTTATGGAACTGACAGCTGTGGAGATGGATCACTTGCACCGTTTCATTAAAGTGCTCGAGGAAGAAGATTTCCAAGGTAAGCTTTGGGTTAGGCACGTTATGGTTCCAGGGCGTACGGATTCAAAAGAACACATGGATATGTTCGTAGATACGATTGAACCACTGCGCAAATGGATTGAACGAATTGAGATTTTACCTTACCATGTAATGGGTAAAGACAAATATGCTCAGTTAGGTCGTGCCTATCCATTAGAAGGTGTACCGCCGATGGATAAGGACACTGCTAAAGAGCTCGAAGCATATGCTAGAGCTAAGTTCTACGCCAAAGAGACTGTAGCATAAGCTCTATTTGCTATAGGAGGAATCTACATGGGCGATTCCAAAGAAGATAAGCTTAAACAAGAGTTGTGTGACATCAAGCTACTCACTGCATTAGACACTGTTGCTCATAAGGCTGTGATAGACGCATCTGACTTGCGCCAATATAAGCGTGGTCAGTATGTATTTCAATCAGGGCAACCTGCTGAGCAGTTCTATGTGATTTTATCGGGCAGCCTTAAGATCTTTAAGAATACAGTCGATGGACGTGAGCAGATTTTGTATGTCTATCGTAAAGGGGATTTTGTAGGAGGCTTGAACCTTTTAGTCGCAAGCCATTACCTCTATATGGCTCAGACGCTAGAAGACTCAAAGATCCTCGTGATTCCCAAAGTATCCTTTGACGAATATATGCTCGATAACGCGTCCGCATTGCGCGTGATATTAGAGCAATCTTTCTACCGTATCCGCTACGCAGAAGACTTAATCTCACGCTTAGGTAAGAACACAGCCAGTTTAAAAGTTGCAGCACTTCTCTTGCGTTTAAAAGACATGAGTGGGACACCAGTCGATGGTGGAACGCTTTTAAAGCTCAAGATGAACCGTGAAGAATTAGGATCTTATGCTGGCTTAACTCGTGAGTCCATGACTAGAACATTAAACGATTTTCGAGAAATGGGCTACATCAACTGGACTGATCCGCAGACCATTTTAATTGAAGATGCAGACGCACTATTAAACTTGTTGGAAAGCTAATTTGCTACTATACACAAAATAAAAATAAGACTATTTATAGGTAGAATCGACCCTGTTAACGTTGGATAACAGGGTCGATTCTTTGTAGGCGGCCATTAATGTTTAGACTAATGTTGTGCCGCCATCTACAGTAAAGAATTGTCCGGTCACATAACTGCAAGCATCTGAGGAGAAAAAGATGATTGGACCGTTTAGCTCACCTTGTTTACCTGGACGTGAGCTGGGGCAAAGCGCATTATACTGCTTTAAGAATGCATCTGATTTAAACAATGTGTCTTGTGTCATTTCGGATTCAAAGAGGCCAGGACCTAAAGCATTCACCGTAATACCGAACTGAGCGTAAGACGCAGCCATACCTGTTGTAAGGCCTAAAACAGCAGCTTTGGATGCGTTATACGAATGGCGTAGAAATGGTGGATTCTTGTCCGCGATTATTGCATTAACTGAAGCAATATTGACGATGCGTCCATACTCTTGTTCTTTCATCACTGGGATGACATATTTAGACATCAAGAATATGCCCTTCACATTGGTGTCAAAGCTCTTATCCCATT
>CAYXVJ010000169.1:0-4963 GCA_964468675.1 uncultured Oscillospiraceae bacterium | reverse complement strand
GACGTTTACACCGGCGTCAGAAGCGATCTTGGCAAAGGAGCCAATTAAGTCATCTGCTTCAAAGCCAGCTAATTCAACTTGATGGATACCGAGTGCTTCAAGACAACTTTTTAAAATGGGCATTTGAACAGCCAATTCTTCAGGCATACCTGTTCGCTTCGCCTTGTAGCCATCAAAGTCTTGATGCCGAAATGTAGGTTCAGGTCGATCAAAGGCGGTGACGACATGTGTAGGCTTTTCTTGATTCAAGTGTTTTAAAATGATATTGAAAAAAGTTAAGACAGCACCTGTCGGTCTTCCATCTGGTGCCGTTAGCCTTGCATTCGGACCTAGTCCAAAAAAGGCTCGGTTGATGATGCTGTTGCCATCGATTAAGAGTAATTTTTCATTCATTTTAACTTCTCCTCAAGTTCTAAATCCAAAAGCCTTACTTCTTGCCAAAAAGCATCTTCTGGAATCGTTGTTGTTAAGTGCATGACTTCATCCCGTGTCGGATGTTTAAAGATCAGCTTATACGCTAAAAGTGCGATTTCTTCATTTGATGTACCTAAGTCTCCTGGCTTTGCTCCATACTTCGTATCGCCTAATAAAGGCAAACCTCTTGAAGCAAACTGCACACGAATCTGATGGGACCTGCCACTTACCAAATCAATCTCAACTAAAGTCTTGTCTTTAAAGTGTTTTAAAACCTTATAGTGTAAAACACTAGCTTTAGCAGGACCTAGACTGGCACTATCTTTTCTCTTGACCCCTTGATAAGTGTATGACTTGTTTAATGCCTTGTCTTTTTGAAGCATGTCTTCAAAAGTTCCTTCCATTGGCTCGACTATCCCCTCACATAAGGCAAGGTATCGCTTCTCAAAACGACGTTCACGAATTTCACGTGACAACCTAGATGCAGCCTTGGAGGTCTTGGCTAGAACCATGATACCTGGTACGACGAAATCCAAGCGGTGCACCAAACCTAAAAAAACATCACCTGGTTTTTGATAGCGAATTTTTAAGTCTTCTTTCATCAGTGTCAAAACATCTGGTCTTCCACTGCCATCGTCTTGAGACAGTACGCCTGATGCTTTATGAATAACCAGTAAATGGTTGTCTTCGTAGAGAATTTTTTGTGTATGCTTGGACATAGGACTCCTTTAGAATTTAGTCTACTGTTTATTATAACCCTTAATCTGGGTTACAATGGTAGTGGTATGAATATGATCTGGGAGAAAAGTTTTATGGTCAAGTCAAGTTATATATTAATCTGCGATGATGATCCTGTCGTCCACGAGTCACTCGGCATTTATTTAGATGTGGAGCATTTCGAACATGGTTCAGCCATGGATGGCTTAGATGCCTTAAAAATGGCTGAGCAAATGAAACCAGATCTCATTATTTTAGATCTGATGATGCCTGAGATGAGTGGGACTGATGTGTGTCGCGAGATCAGGCGAAACTCCAATGTACCCATCATCATGCTCACCGCTAAAGGCGAGGAAATTGACCGTGTACTTGGTCTCGAACTGGGTGCAGATGACTATATTGTCAAACCCTTCTCACCTCGTGAAGTTATCGCACGTATTAAAGCTGTACTCAGACGCATGGGAGAAAACAACAGTAAAGATTCCAATCATTTGCGTTACGAAGGCTTAGAAATCAACCTCGATAACTATCAAGTGAAGATTTTTGGTGAAGCCGTAGCCTTTACCCCCAAAGAAGTGGAGATCTTACACCTCTTGGCTTCACACCCTGGCCAGGTGATGGACCGTGAGCAGATCTTATCCAAAGTCTGGGGTTATGACTATTTTGGTGAAACAAGAACCATTGATACCCATGTAAAGCGTATCCGTCAAAAAATTGACGTAGATGGTGCGAAGTGGGGCCTAATTACCGTCTATGGTGTTGGTTATAAGTTTGAGGATTTGTCCTAATGCGCGATAGTGTCTTCTTAAGGCGAATACTCTCGCTTTTAATTGGCGCTATATTACTATCGTCTGTTTTAACTTTGGCATTTTATTATTTTGTCACCTCAGATATTGTTTACACGAATATCACAGCCAACGATTTTAGAAAGAAGGCGTCGATTTTATCCGACCGGACTGAAAACTTTCTATTAGGTGAAAGCACGATTAGAGACTTTGAAGCACTGCAAGCATTGACACCTGACATGCTCAATGCCAGCATGCATATTCTATTTTTCCAAGACGACCACGCAGCAATCAGCTTATCACCGCAAGGCAGTGATCTTGATGCATCCGCACTCCAATCCATCGAACAGCTAGCATTAGCACAATCTGAAGAACTCTTACAGGGCCGCTCAGTAGAGCTTAGAGAACTGATTGGTGAGAACACGATTGAGGCATTAATCGTTGGCTATCCAGTTGAGGTATTTGACCGCTCAACAGGCAGTAGAGAGATCAAAGCTGCGATCTTCTTATCAAGAAGCATCGATCAGATTAGAACTGGCTATGATAGCTTAAACTTTGCTTTGATTTTAGCTGCAGGCCTCAGTGTCTTAATTATGCTTTTACCGACCTACCTTGCAATCTACCGCATGATCAGACCATTGAAGCAAGTAAAAGATGTTGCCATCGCCATGTCTAACGGAAACTTCACACTGCGAGCAGATACAGGACAAAAAGGAGAAATCGGTGAACTTGCAAGTGCCATCAACGACCTTGCAGGAGATCTTGACCGCACCATCAGTGCCTTGATGCAAGAGCGTAATCGCTTGCGTCAGATCCTAGATGGTTTAAACGAAGGCATCATCGCTGTAGACCAGCGACTACGAATTACACACAGCAATCAAGCTACTGAAGAATTATTAGGGCACAGTGAAAATTATCGTTTTGCTAGAGGCAGTAAAGTAGCATTAATAGAAGACGATGACTTAAGCAATCAAGAAGACGATAGGGCTTTGGAATACTATTTAAGTTCTGCCTTGAATTTAGATCGAGATTTTAGACAAGCAATTGACACCGGCAAGATGAGGACTAGAATCTTTAACCTCCACGACCAAGTAATCTTACTAACAGTTAGTTCCCTATCCAACGAAAATGACGAGATCATTGGTGCTGTAGGCTTGCTTAGAGACGTCACAGCGAGTGAAAAGCTAGAACAAACAAGACGCGATTACATCGCGAATGTATCCCACGAATTAAGAACACCACTGACTGCACTAAGAGGCCTCATCGAACCGTTATCCGATGGCCTTGTCAAAGACCTTTCGGATCAGAAGCGCTATTATAAAATCATCTTAGATGAAACATTAAGACTGTCTCGTTTGATCGATGACATGTTAGAGCTAAGCCGCCTCCAAGCTGGCAAGATCTCTTTAAAACGGGAGCGTTTCCAGATTTGGGATGTATTCAATTCACTGAAATATAAATATGAGTCGATCGCAAAAGATAAAGACATCAGCTTTGCCCTCCCCGACTATGATCCGTCTTGCCCAGATGCTTATTCCAATATGGATCGTATGGAGCAAGTCTTGGTCATCTTACTCGATAACGCGATTAAGTTTACACCATCTGGCGGCATCATTGAGATTTTGGCTAACTGGGAAGGTGAACGCATTGTTATTGCTGTAAAGGATACCGGCGTTGGTATTTCAGGCGACGACTTAGCACATATCTTTGACCGCTTCTATAAGACCGATAAATCACGAGGCCAGTTGAGTGGAACAGGCCTCGGCTTATCCATCGCAAGAGAGATGATTCAACAAATGGGTGAGCGAATCTGGGTTAGAAGCCATATTGATCACGGCTCTAGTTTTTACATCACAATCAGTAAGTACAAGCACAATTCATAGAAATAAACTTATAATGTCAAAGTTTTGACACAATGTTTTGCTAAGATAAATCTAGACAGGAGGCTTATCTATGCTTATTGCTTGCGTCACCACACAAGAGAGTTCCGAGCGCCAGATCAAAGCAGGTTTTCATCTGGCAAAACAATTAGGAACAAACTTGAAAGTAGTCTCTGTATTACCTGTAGATGAAGGTACGAATGGCCAAGGACTGGGTAGTCCAGAGTTAGAGCACTTATATGAAGTATCCAGACAGTATCACGCTGAAATGAACGTTTATTTCAATGGCGACCCTGTCAAAGCGATACAAAGCCTGATCGAATCGTCAGAGGAAACAGTAGAAGGTTTAATCTGTGGAGCACCAGGTCCTTTAAAATCCAATGATTTTATTGACCGTATGAAAGCTTATATGCCAGATTTGAGCATCTATGTGATGTCGTCTTCAGGTATAATGTTACCATTAGCAATGGAGACACTCCAATTTGGCTAACGGTTGACCATTGGCTAAAACAAATACAAAAGAGTCGATCGTTTGATCGGCTTTTTATTTTCTTAAGCCTTGTGACAGGCTAAAAAGCAAATAACGTATAATATAATAAAGTAAGGAAATGAGACATTAGATGGCAAATAGAAATCCAGATAGCAAAAAGAGCAATCAAGAAGGAGTAAGGATTAACAAATACCTCTCCCAATTGGGCATATGCTCGAGACGTGAAGCAGATACATTCGTAGGCAAAGGCCTCGTTAGCATCAATGGTAAGCTTGCAGAAAACGGAAGCCGTGTTTTACCTGGTGACGATGTGCGCCTTGAAGGCAAACGAATCGGAGATGAGAAACCAAGACACGTATACATCGTACTCAATAAACCTGTAGGTGTTGTGTCAACGACCGATGCGCGTGATCCAGACAACATCATCGACTTCATGGATTATCCTGAGCGCATCTTCCCTATAGGAAGACTTGATAAAGATTCAGATGGCTTAATTATATTGACAAACGATGGCGACATCGTAAACTACATGCTCCGCGCCCGTTATCAACATGAAAAAGAATACGAAGTGACTGTCGACAAGAAAATTACCGAAGCCTTTATGGAAGGTATGTCACAATCTGTTCCTATTTTAGATACGATGACCGAAGCTGCCAAAGTTAAGCAAGTCGACGACT